>DATLTN010000037.1 GCA_035533595.1 Acidimicrobiales bacterium | reverse complement strand
GGATGCCGAGCCGGCGCGCGAGAACAGCGGCGAGAGCGCGAGGCCGGCGAGCACGCCGAGGAGGAGCAGGAGGAGGAGGCATCCACGCGCCCGGGGGAACTGGGCGCGTGGATGCCAGAGCGAGTTCCCCTCGGGTGGGGCGAGGGGAACTCGGGGAGCGAACGCCGTCGGTGCGACGAAGGCGTACACCGGGGGAATGGCCGCGAACCGTGGTCGGCAGTAGTGCCGACTCCTGACCGTGACCTCATATGCCATCGAACTCCGATCCGGCTCTCGGAAGGGTGGATGTTCGCTCTCCGTGGTCATGTTTCTCGAAAATCGCGCGTCGCGTGGTTACAGGCACGCGCGCGGAGTGGTTACAACTTGGCCGCGGGGCGAGCGAACGGGGCTGGCGAGGGACGATGAGCGCCCTGGCGGAGCCGGAAAAGACGTGCGCGCTACCGTCGTGGCGGTGAGCGACGCTGCCGGGACGTCGCCCGCGGTCGGCGAGCGGTCGCGCCGAGGAGGACGCTTCGCCCGCCTCCGGAGGCTGCCGCCGGTCGCCGCGGCGATCGCTGTCCCGTCGCTCATCGCCCTCGGCCTGTGCTGCTACCAGTACTCGACGCCGAACTTGCTCTTCAGCGTCTACGACGGCGACGACGGCGTCTACTTCGGGGCCGCGATGCGCCTCTCCGACGGCCTCTTCCCGTACAAGGACTTCGTCATCGTCCACCCGCCGGGGATCGCCGTCCTCCTGCTCCCGCTCGCCGCCGTCGGGCATCTGTTCGGCACGCGAGTGGGGTTCGCCGCCGCCCGCTGTCTCACCGTCGCCGTCGTGACGGCAAACGTCGTGCTCGTCGGCCTGCTCGTCCGCCACCGGGGCGCCTTCGCCGCCTTCGCCGCTGGCCTCTTCCTTGCCTGCTTCCCAGTCGCCGTCGCCGCCGACAACACCCTCCTGCTCGAGCCCTACCTCGCCTTCTTCTGTCTCCTCGGTCTGCTGCTCGCCTTCCCGAAGGGCCAGCTCGCGACCGGGCGCCGGCTGATCGGTGCCGGCGCGGCCTTCGGCCTCGCCAGCACCGTCAAGATCTGGGCAGTCTTCCCGCTCCTCGCGATCGGCGCCTACCTGCTGTTCCGCCACCGCGAGGCGATCGGCCGCTTCGCCTTCGGCCTCGTCGTCGCCCTCGCTGTGTTCGCGGGGCCCTTCGCCGCCGCGGCCCCGGCGGCGTTCTTCCGGGACGTCGTCGCGTCGCAGTGGCTGCGCGGCCGCCGGGGGACGCCGACAGCCCCGCCCGGCGATCGCCTGCTGCAGCTCACCGGTATCGGCGGCTGGGGCCCCAACCTTGCCGCGAGCGTCGGCGTCCTCGCCGGCGTCGCGCTGGTGGCGCTGCTCGGGGCGTACTTCGTGTGCGTCCGCGGCCACTCGTCGCTCGAGTTCGCCCTCGCGAGCGGCGCGGCGGTCGCTGTCGCCGCGGAGTTCATCTCGCGCGAGTTCTACGCCTACTACGCCTACTTCCCGGCGGTGTTCATCGCGCCGCTCTGCGCGCTCGCGTTGTCGTCGATCGTGTGGAGGTTCCGGGAGGGCCTCGCCCGCAGGCCCTCCGTCGACCCGCGGCTGCGGCGCGCGCTCGGTCGACTGCCGTGGGCGGCCGCAGTGGTAGCGGCTGCGCTCGCCGTCCCCGCCAACGCCAGCTACGCGTCGCAGTACCTCGCGTCGAGCGGGATCAACAACCCGGCGCCGGTGATCGACGCGGCCATCCCACCGGGGGCCTGCGTGCTCTCGGTCGACGTCGTCTACGCGCTCGTCTCGGACCGCTTCACCTCGCCCCCGGGCTGTCCGACGCTCGACGACTCCTACGGGACCTGGATCGCGCTGAACGACGGCAGCCCGCCCGCCTCCCCGCCCTTCTCCCCGGCGCTCGTCTCGCAATGGACGAGCTGGTTGGAGCAGGCGAACTACCTCATCTACCGACAGACGAACGTGAAGATCCCACTGACCCCCGCGCTCGTCGCCTATGTCGACGCCCATTACCGGCTGGTCGCCTCCGGGCAGTACTTCCAGGTCTTTCGCCACACGCCGTAGCCGGGCCGGTCGTGGTTGACTGCGGAGGCGCCGCGAACGGGAGGGACGACCCAATGATCAGTGCCGACGACTTTTGCTGGTTTGTGGACAGGGCGCTCGAGCAGATGGTGGCGATCGTTCTCGGACTCGGTGATGAGGGAGCGAACGCCGCCCCGGAGCTGCCCGGCGCGAACAGTCCGTACGCGATCCTCACGCACTGCCTCGGGGTCGTCTCTTGGTGGGGCGGCCGGACCGTCGCCGGTCGCGAGGTCGAGCGGGACCGGGACGCGGAGTTCGTCGCCACCGGGTCGACCGCCGAGCTCGCCCGAAGAGCCGAGAGCGTGCGGACCCAGTTCCACGCCGACGTCGCCGGGGCAGAGATGGGCGCGCCGCCGCGCGTGCCGACCGCCGCCGCCGACGCCACCTCCCCGCTCGGGAGCACCCAGGGCGGAGCGCTCCTGCACGTCTACGAGGAGCTCTCTCAGCACCTCGGTCAAATGGAGCTGACCCGTGACCTGCTGGTCGCCGCCCGCGGCTGAGGTGCCTCGGGCGCGGCCGCCCTCGGCTCGGTGCCCCGGGCCGCTGGTATCCTCCCGGGGGGTCGGTCCGGGATATGTCAATTCCCGGCAGCTCACCTGGCGCGAAGTCGGCGCCTCCGCGGTGCCGGCATTTGCGAGCGCAGCGTGATCACCGGCGTCGACGTTTCGGTCTTTCAGCACCCGGACGGCAAGCCGATCGACTACGAGCTCGCAGTCGAGAAAGGCGTCGACTTCGCGATCATCGAATACCGCGACGAGTCGGCCGCCGAGAACCCGCACTTCATCGCCGACCACGACGGCTTCAAGAAGGCGGGCGCCCTCACCGGCTCCTACGTCTATCTCGAGCCGAGCAGGCCGATCGCCCCCCAGGCCGAGGACCTACGGATGCTCGCGAAGTTCGGCCCCGTCTGGGGCGACCTCGAGGTCACCGGCGGCAGGAACGGCCCACGGGAGATCGCCGCGTGGTGGGGCGAGCTCCACAACGCCGGCGGCGACTTCGGGATGGTCAGCTACCCGGCCTTCCTGCGAACTCACGGCCCGTTTGCCGGGACAATGCCGCTGTGGGTCGACGACTTCGGGGTGAAGGACCCGCCGGCGGGCGCGCAGCTGTGGGGGATGACCGACAAGGCCGAGGTGCCCGGGATCCCGGCCCTCGTCGACCTCGACGCCTTCCTCGGGAGCCGCGCGCAGCTCGAGGCGCTGTTCTCGGGGGGAGAGCCGGCGAAAAAGCCGGTGGCGCCCGCAGCGCCGACCATTGCCGCCGCGGCCGGCACGCCCTCGGGGAAGGGCTACTGGCTCGCCTCTGACGCGGGCGACGTCTTCGCTTTCGGCGATGCCGCCTACCACGGCTCACCGCCCGAGCCGACGACCTTCCCGGTCATCTCGCTCGTCCCCACGGCGAGCGGCCGGGGCTACCGGCTGATCACCCGCAACGGCACCGCCCACAGCTA
>DATLTN010000036.1 GCA_035533595.1 Acidimicrobiales bacterium | reverse complement strand
CGCGCTCCGCAGCGCCTCGGCACGGTCGACGCGCTCCCAGGGGAGGTCGAGGTCGACGCGCCCGAAGTGGCCGTAGCTCGCGGTCGGCTGGTAGATCGGCCGGCGGAGGTCGAGGTCGCGGATGATCGCCGCGGGGCGGAGGTCGAAGACCTCGTGGATCGCGGCGGCGATCTCCGCGCTGCCGGCGCGCTCGGTGCCGAAGGTCTCGACGGCGACCGAGACGGGGCGGGCGACGCCGATCGCGTAGGCGATCTGCACCTCGCAGCGCTTCGCGAGCCCGGCGGCGACGACGTTCTTCGCCACCCAGCGGGCCGCGTAGGCGCCGGAGCGGTCGACCTTGGTCGGGTCCTTGCCGGAAAAGGCGCCGCCGCCGTGGCGGGCGAGGCCGCCGTAGCTGTCGACGATGATCTTGCGCCCCGTGAGGCCGGCGTCGCCGAAGGGGCCGCCGACGACGAAGCGCCCCGTCGGGTTGACGAAGTAGTTCGTCTTCTGGTCCAACAGCGCCGGGGGCACGACGGGGGCGACGATCAGCTCGAGGACCGCGTCGCGGATCTCCTTCTCCTCGACCTCTTCTGAGTGCTGGGTGGAGACGACGATCGCGCCGATGCGGTCCGGGACGCCGTCCACGTACTCGACCGAGACCTGGCTCTTTCCGTCGGGGCGCAGCCAGTCGAGGGTGCCCTGCTTGCGCACCTCGGCGAGGCGGCGCGTCAGGCGGTGCGCGAGGACGATCGGGAGCGGCATCAGCTCGGCGGTCTCGTCGGTCGCGTAGCCGAACATCATCCCCTGGTCGCCGGCGCCGGTGTCGAGGTCGTCGTCCTGGTCGCCCTCGCGGGACTCGAGGGACTTGTCGACGCCCTGCGCGATGTCCGCGGACTGGCTGGAGAGGAGGACCTCGACGCGCACCTCGTCACAGGAGGTGCCGAACGCGACGTCGGTGTAGCCGATCTCGCGGAGCGTGTCGCGCACCAGGCCGTCGACCTCTTGCGGCGCGATCGCGGGCGTCGTCTCGCCGAAGACCGCCACCCAGTGCTGGGAGGCGTCGCTCTTGATCGCCGACTCGCAGGCGACGCGCGCGCTCGGGCTCTTTTTCAGGCAGGCGTCGAGCACCGCGTCGGAGATCTGGTCGCAGATCTTGTCGGGGTGTCCCTCGGTCACGCTCTCTGAGGTGAGAAGCAGGTGTCCGCGCCCGTCGCCCTGGTTTGCCATCGCCGAAGCCCCCCGTTCGAGATCTACCGCCCCAGTCTCCTCGCCCGCCCGGCGGGGGTCACTGGCATATGACACAAAATTGTACATATAATCCTGGCGGATGTGACAAGGGCGGACGCCCAGCGGCGCTCAGCTCTCCGCGGCGAGGTCGGCGAGCAGCCCGGCGGCGTCGGTCCCGATGAGGTCGGCGACGACCACTCCGGCGAGCCTCGGGCGGGCGCGGCGCACGAGGTCGACGACCAGCCGCCGCCCCGTCCCCTCTCCCGCTGGCGACCGCTGCAGGCGCGCGAGCGCGGCGACGCCGACGGTCACCTCCGGCCGCTCGAAGTGGAGGAACTCGGCGTGCGCGAAGTCGGTGGGCGCGGCGACGCCGAGCAGCGTCCGCGTCGTGGGGAGGCCGGAGAGCAGCTGCTCGAGACGGTCGCCCTCGAGGGTCGGGGTCGTGACGAGGAAGCTCGCACCCGACGCGAGCGCGGCGCGTGCCCGCTCGCCCTCGGCCTCGAGATCGGCGGCGCCCGGGTCGCCGAGCGCGCCGATGAGGAAGCCGGTCCCCGAGGCTCCGCCCCCGTCGTTCAGCGCGGCGAGCGCCTGCACGAGGGCGAGCGGGTCGACGTCGAAGGAGTCGGTGGCTTCTGGGTAGTCCCCGCGGGGCGTCCGCGGCCCCGCGGTGCAGAGGACCGAGCGCACCCCGAGGGCGTGTGCACCGAGCAGGTCCGCCTGCAGGCCGAGGAGCGAGCGGTCCGCGGTCGGCGCGAGGACGAGCGGCTCGATGCCGAGCTGCTCGAGCAGCAGCACCGCGAAGGCCAGTGGCTCCATCGCCGCCGGCGAGCCGCGGCCGACGACGAGGCTGTCCGCACCCGCGGCGAGGAGCCGGGCCGCCTCCTCGAGGCCGCGGCCCGGTTCGCCGGCGGGAGGCGGGACGACCTCGGCGGCGAGCACGAACTCACCGGCCGCGAAGCGCGCCGCGACGCCGCGCACCGCCGGGCGGCGGTCCGAGACGACCTTCGGCGGCGCTGGAGGCGGGGGAGCGGCGGCCGGCGGGACCCCGCTCGCGAGCTGCTCGGCGAGGGCGGCGATGTGCGCCGGGGTCGTCCCGCAGCAGCCGCCGACGATCACCGCGCCGCCCGCGGCGAGGGCGAGGCCGGCGCGGGCGAAGTAGTCGGGGTTCGGCCGGTACTCGGCGCGGCCGTGCGCGAACCTCGGCGGGCCGGCGTTCGGCATGATGCTGAGCGGGACCGGCGAGGCGGTGGCGAGGCGCTCGAGGACCGCGAGGATGCCCCGCGGGCCGAGGGTGCAGTTGGCTCCGACGACGTCCGCGCCGAGGTCGCCGAGGCGTCGTGCCGCCTCGTCCGGCTCCTCGCCGGCGAGGCTCCGCCCCTCCTCGGTGAAGGTCATCTGGGCGACGATCGGCAGGCCGCAGCGGGCGCGCAGCGCCGTGAGCGCGGAGGCAAGGAGCTCGAGCTCCCCGAAGGTCTCGAGCACGAGCACCTCCGCTCCGGCCTCCTCGAGCGCCGCGGCCTGCTCGAGGACGGCGTCGACGGCGTGGCCGAGGGCCCCGCCCGCGAGCGGTGGGGCGATCGAGCCGGCGAGGTAGGCGAGGGAGCCGGTGGCGGCGCGGGACTCGGCGGCGATGGCGACGCCGGCGGTGTTCACCTGCGCCATGTCGTCACCGAGGCCGTACTGCGCCATCGTCAGGCGGTCGGCGCCGAAGGTGTTCGTCTCGATCAGCTCCGCCCCCGCCGCGAGGTAGCCGCGGTGCACCTCGCGGACGAGGTCGGGGTGGGAGAGGTTGAGCTCGGGGAGGCAGCGGTCGAGCGAGGCGCCAAAGGCGTGCAGCAAGGTGCCCATCGCGCCGTCCGCGACGAGCACCCCGCGGGCGAGGCGGTCGCGGAGGTCCGGGGGCTTCCCGGCCTCATCGGGTTGGCGGGCGTGGGACGCGCCGCGGATGGTACCGGGCGCGTACCATCCGGCCGGACACGAGGCGGGGGACGCGGTGCGGAAGAATTGGGCGGACGAGCGCTGGCCCGGGGAGCTGCCGCCCTCGCCGCGCCCCGAGGGGCTCCTCCGCCGTGCGCTCGAGCGCCAGAACCGCGCCCTTCGCGGGACCATCGCCGTCGTCGACCGGCTCACCGAGATGGCCCTCGAGGGTCGCGGCATCGAGTCGATCAGCGAGGAGCTGGCGCGGGCGATCGGCGCGCGGCTGCTCGTCTTCGACGAGCTCTTCCGCCCCCTCGTCGCGGCGGGGGAGGGGGAGGACCCCCTCGGCGGCGCCGAGGGGGACGCGCGCCTGCGGGCCGTCGTCGACAGCGTCCGCCACCAGCGCCTCCCGCTCCGCCTGCACGCCCTCCCGGAATGGCCGGTCGTCGAGCACTGCGCAATCGCCCCCGTGTCGAGCGGGGAGCGCGTCCTCGGCTTCCTCGTCGCCGCCTGCCCGCGCGGCGCGGCGGGCGAGGACCTCGCGTTGATGACGCTGCAGCACGCGACCCCCATCTACGCGCTCGCCTTCCTCCGCGAGGCGCGCGACCTCGAGCTTCGCCGCCGCTACCGGAGCGAGTTCCTGGAGAGCCTCCTCGCCGGCCCCGCCGATCCCAGCCGTGCCGCCGAGCTCGCCCGTCTCGCCGGCCTCGTGCCGGGGGCGAGCTACGTCGCGCTCGCCGTCGGGCCCCTCGACGGGGGGCGCGACGAGCCGCTGCTTGGCCGCCTCGCGCTCGAGCTCGGTGCGCTCGGGAGCGGCTTCGCGGCCGTCGAGCGCGCCGACCACGTGCTCGTGCTCGCGCCCGTCGACGACGCCGGCGACCCACCGGCGCGGCGCGTCGCCGGGGCGCTCGGCCGGGCGTTCCGCGGGCTCGAGCTCTCCCTCGGCGCGAGCCGCCCGGCGCGGCTCGCAGAGGGCCTCGGAGGCGCCGACGCCGAGGCGCAGCGGGCGCTGTTCGTCGCCCGCCGCCTGCGCCTCGTCGGCGAGGTCGCGGCGCACGACAGCCTCGGGGTGCACCGTCTCCTCGTGCACGTACCCGACGAGGAGCTCGGCCGCTTCGCCGCCGACGTCCTCGGCCCCCTCGTCCCGCCCGCCGGCGAGCACGAAGTGCTCCTCGACACGCTGCGCAGCTACCTCGCCCACAACGGCAGCCGGCGGGCGAGCGCGGACGAGCTCCTCGTCCACCTGAACACCGTCGGCTACCGCCTGGGGCGGATCGAGGCGCTCACCGGCCTGTCGCTCGCGACGGCGGGCGACCGCGTCCTCGCGCAGCTCGCGCTCGAGGCGCTGCGGATCCTCCCCTGAAAGGGGTGTTGGGAGGAGCGTCGCCGGTGTGTCTACACTCCGCCGGCGGGGAGCGGGGGGGCCGCTCCATCGGGAGAAGGGGGGCCAGATGGCCGGGAAGCAGAGCACCGCAAAGGCCGAGGTGGTCGGCAGCCTGCTGCAGCCGGAGCGGTTGCTGGAGGCGCGAAAGCGGCTCGCCGCCGGCGAGATCGACGCCTCGGAGCTCGCCAAGATCGAGGACGAGACGGTCCTCGAGTGCATCGCGATCCAGGAGGGCGTCGGCCTCGACGTGATCACCGACGGCGAGATGCGCCGCCCCGGCTGGGCGGACACGGCGCGCCACCTCGGTGGCCTCGAGGCCCGCCCCGGCGAGCGCTCCTATCCGGCGAACGTCCACCTCGCAGCGGGCGGCGGCGGTGGCGGCAGCAACTCGGCCTTCGCCGGTGGCTTCCCGACGGTCGTCGGGAAGATCCACCCGCTCGAGGGCTACAAGGTGGGCGAGGAGTACCCCTACCTCACCCAGCACACCAACTCGCGCACCAAGTACACGATGGCCGCGCCGAGCTACCACCGGCGGTACTGGTCCGACGAGCTCTCCACCTCGGCCTACCCGAGCTGCGAGGACTTCCTGAGCGACGTGCGCGACTGGCTGCACGGCGTCGCTGAGTGGCTCGTCTCCCAGGGCTGTGACTACATCCAGCTCGACGCGCCGAACTACGGCTCGCTGTGCGACCCGGACAACCGCGCCTTCCACAAGGAGCACGGCCACGACCTCGATGCCCAGCTCGCCTTCGACGGCAAGCTCGACAGCTCGGTCTTCGACGGCCTCGACGGCGTCACCCGCGCGCTGCACGTCTGCCGCGGCAACATGCCGGGCGGCACGTGGCACTCGAGCGGCGGCTACGGCGCGATCGCCGACCAGCTCTTCCCGAACCTCGACGTCGACGTCGTCCTCCTCGAGTACGACTCGGACCGCGCCGGCGACTTCGGGCCGATCAGCGCGATCGACCCGGAGAGCACGGTCGTCCTCGGTCTGCTCACGACCAAGGCCGGCGAGCTCGAGGACCGGGGTGTCGTCGAGTCGCGCATCGCCGAGGCAGGGCGGCACCACCCGGCGGCGAACTTCGCGCTGAGCACCCAGTGCGGCTTCGCCTCGGCGGCGAACGCGCCGATGAGCCCCGAGGAGCAGCGGGCCAAGCTGCAGCTGATCAGCGACGTCGCCCACTCCACCTGGAGCTGAGCGGAGGGGTCAGCCCGCCAGCGGGAGCTGGCGGGCCGGTTAGCTGAACTTCTCGATGAAGGCGAGGACGCGCTCGTTGAACGCGGCCGGGTCCTCCCAGGCGATGGAGTGGCCGGCCTCGGGGAGGATGTCGACCTCGGCGTGCGGGAGGTGCGCAGCCCAGAGGCGCACGAGCGCGGGCGGCGCGATGAGGTCCGCGCCGCCGGCGAGCGCGAGGACGGGGACCTCGATCCGCTCGAACTTCTCGTAGCGGTTGGGCGACCGCAGTCCCTGCCCCGCGGCCCCCTGTCGGCTCGCGGCGGCCTCGATCTCGAGCCACCGGCGGGTTCCCTCCGGGTTGGCGCCCCGGTAGCCGGCGGACACCTCGAGGTTGGCGATCTCGCCCGGCTCGCGCAGCGCCTCCACCCTGATGCGCCGGCCGAACTCGGCGATCTCCTCCTCGTCGAACGAGCTCATCGTCGCCGCGGCGACCACGGAGCGCAGGCGCTCGGGTTTCCACGCTGCGTAGTCGAGGGCGGCGAATGCACCGGCCGCGACCGAGACGAGGTGGAAGCGTCCGATCGCGAGCGTCTCGGCGAGCGCGTCGAGGTCGCCCGCGAGCGTGCCCGGCTGCTCGGTGCCGTCGAGCGCCGGGTGGCTCTCGCCCGAGCCCCGGCGGTCGAAGGCGATCACGCGGTAGCCGTGCTCGGCGAAGTACGCGAGCTGCGGCTCCCACGACTCGCTGGTGCCGGTCTTCGCGTGCAGGAAGACGATCGAAGGCCCGTCGCCGCCCGAGTCCACGCACCACAGGCGCACGCCGGGAAGCTCGATGAAGCGGCCGTCCACGGTGGGAAAGCTACTGCGACAGGGTGCAGGCCAGCCCGCCTTTCCCGGGCCGCTCCTGCTAGTCCGGACGGAGCGCGAGCGCCAGGCGTGGCATGACGAACGACGCGAGGAAGATCGGCAAGAACCGCTTCCCGGTGCACCGGAAGGCGAGGACCTGACCGTCGGTCGCTTGAAAGGCCAGGGTGCGGCTCAGGTTTCGGCCATTGCGGATTTGCAGGGTGTGGTGCCCGGCTTCGAGCGGTAGCTCGATCGTCTCGTTCATCTCGACCGACCCGACGCGCTCGCCGTCGAGCACGGCATCGAAGGTGCCACGACGGACCTCCACACCGATCGCCTTGTGCGTCAGCTTGAGAGTTGCCGCCATCTCAGCCTCCTCCTGCGTCGGACGTCAGTCGAGCACACTCCAGAGGTCCGAGAGCGACGAGAGGTGCGAGTGGGCCGTAGGGCTCCGACAGAGGCGGTGCGGGTCGTAGTGAAGGGGCCGGATGCCCGCGGCCTCTGCTCCTCGGACGTCGAATCGCTCGGAGTCACCGACGTGGACGCATTGCGCCGGCTCGCGCCGGAGTGCCGCGAGTGCCGGGGCAAATACTCTCGGGTCGGGTTTTGCGACCCCGACGACTGCCGAGTCGACGATGGCGGCGACCGTGGGAGCGGCGCCGGGTCCAACCTGGCATAGCCCTTGGCGAACGAGACTCTGCTCCACGGTTCCGTCGGCGTTGCTGACGATTGCGACCGGCCTGCCCCCAGAGGAGAGCTCGGCAAGCAGCTCGCCCCCGCCGGGAACCTGCCGCGACCAGAGGTCGATCGCCGGCAGCTTCCACAGCTCGTCGAAGGCCTGGAAACCTGCGGCCAGTTCATCGCCGCCGAAGCCGAGCGCCGAGAGGTAGCCGATCTCATAGGGGCGATCGGTCAGGGCTCGCGCCTCGTCGTCGGCGTGATGTACGGCGAAGTAGTGCGCGGCGCTCAACAGCGCGTCGTCCGGCATGAGTCCAGAACTACGAAGGGCCGAACTGACGGCCTCCTCGTCCGGCAGGAGCAGGACGCCCCCGACGTCGAGGATCACCGCAATCTGCACGAGCCGAGTGTCGCAAAGAGTGAAGGTGCCGGCCGCGGTGTCGACGTTCGCCGCGTCCGGTCATCCATCCTCACCCCGCGACTGTTCACCGTGCCTCTCCGCCAGGATGTCTCTCGTCGAGGAGCCTCACGACACGTCGTCTGCGGGAGGCGATGCCAGGCCAAGATGCAGGACAGGAAGACGGCGGTCGTCGCGATCGCGACAATGAGCGTCAGCCACCAGGGCACAAAGCTGAGCTGCATCGTCGAAATGTACCTGCCCCTCGATTTCGGAGACCTGCGCCCCGGGGAGGACCTGATCTCGCGATCCCGGCCGGGCAGCAAGCGGTCGACGGCGAGCGGAAAAAGCGCTAGGCCTGTTCGGCGTCTCCGGCTCGGTCTGAGCTCGGAGCGAATCCAGGAAGGCGGCAAGGCGAATGAGCGTCACCGACGAGGAGTTCAAGGAACTGAAGGATGCGGTGCGCGACTTGGCCTCACACGTCGCCGCTGCCCTGGATGAGCTCGAAGCGGGAATCGAGGCTGCTGCCACGGGCGATGCGGCGACGGATGCCCTCTCGGCGATGCAGGCAGCGGTGAAGCGGACCAATTCCCACATCGCGGACGTGCGGGTCAGGTTGGAACGGCGCAGCTAGTGGCATTCGCAAGCCCTGGCCGCTCGCGCCAGTGGCCACGGCTCTGCTGCTGACGAGGATGCCACTGCCGCGGACCCACTTCCTCGATCTCGCGCCGCTTACGCATATGCCAGCGGAGAAGGTCCGGTTGCGGATCGGGAACCTCGCGAAGGCGGTGCTCGTCTCCGGGCAGGCGTATCAGGATCCGAAGGACGCGCTCAACGAATTCGTCTCGAACGCGGCCGACGGGTACGCGGAGGCGGAGCGCCCGGGCGGCCGCATTCGCGTGCTCCTTCGCCGGAAGGGCCAGCGGCCGCTGATCGTCATCGAGGACGAAGGGCGAGGGATGACGCCTGACCATCTCCGCTTGGTGGCGCGCAGCCTCTTTGAGTCCGCGAAGGTCGACGATCCGCGGACGCTCGGCGAGAAGGCGATCGGCATCCTCGCCTACCAGCAGCTCGGCGGCCGTTGCGACATCGTCTCTAGAGCCGAGGACTCCAACGAGACGCACGTCCTCAGGCTCGAGCGCGGCAAAGTCACCGCGCTATTGGAGCAGGATCGACGACGGGCGCGGACGACGCCCGGGACGAGCGTCTACCTCTCGGACCTCGACCCGGAGGTGCTGCGGATCCTCACCCCCCGCAAGCATCAAAACTGGACGGTGACCGGCCCTATGACGCCCGGCCACGCCGGCCGCGTGACGCCCGGAACGCCGGCCGCGTGACGCCCGGAACGCGCGGCGTCCGCCGTGGGACACTGATGCAACTCAGGGCGTGCCCCTTTTCGTCGACGACCCCTCGATCCGACGCGCCCACATTTCCGAGGAGGCACCCATGACCCAGCAGCAGGAACGCGAGCAGACCCCGACGCGCGAGCAGACGGCGCAGAACGTCCACGTCTACAAGGACCGCTACGACCAGGAGCGGGTCTACGTCCGCCAGGTCGGCAGCATGCGCTACACCCTCACCGAGGAGCGCCGTGAGCGCCTCGACACCGTGCCGCGGGTCTTCACGCCCTCGCTCGGCGAGGGCACGAGCGAGAACTGGAAGATCATCGACCCGGGCGACG
>DATLTN010000035.1 GCA_035533595.1 Acidimicrobiales bacterium | reverse complement strand
CGCTCGGCACTCCGGCCAGTCCACCGAAATCCCAGACGCCAGGTCCAGGGCGGCCGAAGGGGACCCGAAAACCGCCGAGAACCCGCTATCCGGCCATCAAAAAGGCTGCTTGACCAGGCCGTGAAGGTTTAATTACAAGCTTAAATGCAGCAACAATGATAGAGGCTCACACCTTGAAGCGACCCCTCGGGCGAATATGAAGACCTTGCCTGGAGGAATAGCGACTACCGCTTGGCGTTCGACACCGCCGTTGGTTCAGGCCCTACCGCCCGAGGTTCGGCCCCTCGCGTTCCGGCGCTGGCGGTGGTGGCGACGAGCTGGTCGTCGGGCTGCACCGCCTGAGGACCGCCTCGATTGCTGCATTGCCTGGCTCGCGTGAAGGCGGGACTTTCGACCCGCTCTCAGGCGAGCGAACGTTGGCCCGTTCGACCCCGGCCCGGCGTGCGGCGCTGCTGCCTCCCGGCGTTCGCTCTGTTCCACCTCTGTCCGCGCTGCCGGTCCTCTCTTCCGCTCGACGCGCTTCGATCCGCCGCGCGAGGTCGCCGGCCCATCGCACCTCATCCGCATGGTCACGAAGCCAGGTATCGCGTTGGGATTGCGCGGCACGAAGCGCTGTCAGTTCGCCGGCGGCTTTCTCTGCGTCGATGAGGTGATGGCGGGCCTCTTCGCGGGCGCGAAACGCGTTCTGCTCGGCGCGCTGCGCAGCGAAGAGCGCCCCATTAGCCCGCGACAACTCGCGGTAGGGGCGCTGCCGGGGCCCATTGCCGAGTGGAGCGGGCAGGTGCGCACGGATCGGCTCGCGCTCTGCTTCGCGTATCAGCGCTTCGGCTTCTGCTCGTTGCTCTTCGCTGCGCCGGGTCGCATCGTCTGCTGCATGGAGCTCGCGCCCCGCTCCTTGAACGTCGGCCCGCGGTTCCAAGGCGGCGATCTCTTTGCGCCGGTCCGGACCAATCGATCGCGCGACATGCTCGCGCGCCTCCTCGTAGAGATCGTTGAGGAGCGAGAGATCGTCGAAGCGTGAGAGGTTGTGGCGCATCACGTCGTGAGCAGAAGGACCCAGCTCCGCGCGGCCAATGATCCGGGCGAGGAGCTCGCCCGCGTCGAGCGAGGGTTTGCGCACGTGGCCCTCGGGAGCGTCGTCAGAGACGATCACGAACGCGCGGTTGTCCTCTCGCCCGCGGCTCATTGCGACGTAGAGCTGTCCCGCGCTCATCATCTCGTCGACGAGAACGATCGCGTTGTCGACTGTCTGGCCCTGTGCCTTGTAGACCGTGAGGGCGTAGCCGAGCGCGACGTGTTCGCGCACGTACTCCGCTGGCAGCTTCACTCTGCCGTTGTCGTCGAGGGCACGAACCCACAAGCCCCCGTCTGGGAGGCCTCCGACGACCTGCCAGCGGGAGCCGTTGCGGACGAACTCTCCCGTCGAGGTCTGGAGCCGCCGGTCGTTGTGCAGCGTCACGATCTCGTCGCCGTAGGAGGCGGTACCGGTCGCGATCGGTACCCCGTCGCGGTCGACCTCATCGCGCGCCACGAGCTCGGCCCGGCAACGCCGCGCGAGCTCCTCCGCGGTGGCGTTGTCGCCAGCCATGAGGAGGAGCGGGCTCCCCGCATCGCGCGCCTCGCGCCAGGCGCGAAACGCGGCGTCGAGCATCTGCTCGCGGCTCCCGCTCGCGATCCGGTCGTGACGTTCGTAGGCGGCAAGGATCGCCGGGTCGCGTGCTCGCAAGCGAAGAGACGCGGCGGCCTCCCACGCGTGGTGAAAGCGCCGCACCGTCTCCAGCTCGTGCGCGCCATGGTCGGAGACGAGTGTTCGAAGATGCCGCCCGGTCCAACCGCGCCGAGCTGGTGCGGATCACCGACCAAGACGAGCTTCGCGTTCGCGTCCTCGACCATTTCGAGCAGCCGCGCGAGGTCGTCGGTCCGAGCCATGCCGGTCTCGTCCAAGATCACGACGCTGCGGCGGCTGAGAATGACCGGCGATGTGGCGCGCTCGGCGTCGTGGAGGAACTTGGCGAGAGTCTCCGAGCGCAGGCCCGCCTCGTCGTGGAGGACCTTCGCGGCCATCGCCGAAGGGGCGAGGCCGATCGGCTCGTAGCCGGCGGCTTCCCACCCCGCTCGTGCCACGTCGAGTGAGCGCGACTTCCCCGCACCCGCTGGGCCGACGAGGAGGGCGACGCGTTCGCCTCCGCAGAGAAGACCGCGCACCGCGTTGCGCTGGTCATCACCGAGTGTCGAGGCCGCGAGGACGCTATCCGACCCAGTTACGAGCGGTTTCTGGCGGCCGTTCCGCTCGCGATCGCGCGCGTAGCGCGCGCGGCGGGAATAGTCAGGCCTCCAAAGCGACGCAATCAGGCCACAAAAAGTGGCTCTGAAGTGCTTGTTTAGGTGGCACCCCCAACGGGATTCGAACCCGTGTTTCCGCCTTGAAAGGGCGATGTCCTCGGCCACTGGACGATGGGGGCCGGCCCGTGCAAGGCGCCAGCCGAGGCTACTCGCGCCCCTCGCCGCCGCTGTCTGGCGCAAGGGCGGTGAGGTGCCACTCGGTCCCCTCCGGCCCGTCGCGCAGCTCGACCCCGAGCGCGGAGACGGCGTCGCGGAGCTGGTCGGCGTCGGAGAAACGGCGCTCGTCGCGCGCCCGCCGGCGCTGCTCGATGAGCAGCTCGACGAAGGGGCCGAGCACCTCGCGCGGGTCGCGCAGCCCCCCCACCGCGAGTTCGCCGAGGCGCCCGACCATGGCGCGGATGCTCGCCCGCGCGCGGGTGAGCTCGTCCTGACCGGGCACGTCGGTCGACCACTCGTGGAGCTCCTGCTCGAGAGTGAGCGCCGCCCCCGCCGCTCCCCGAGCGTCGCCTCCGCCGACCGCCCGGTCGAATTCGGCTTCCCGCTCGTGGATGAGGTCGAACAGTGGCGAGGCCGAGCCGGCGGCGTAGGGCAGGTCCGGTGGGGAGGCGGCCTGTGGCAGCGCGGCCACCCGGCCCGAGCCGTGGTCGAAGGCGGCAGCGATCAGCGTGTCGAGGGAGAGCCGGCTGCCGGTCTCGAAGGTCACCGAGCGGCCGTCCTTGCGGACGGTGACGACGCCGAGGCCGTGCACCTCCACCGAGCGCTCGTCGAGGTCGATGACGAGCGCCGTGTGCTCGTCGACACCGAGCACGAAGGTCTCCGCGGGGAGGAGCTCCTCCATCGCGGCCAGGCGGCGCTCGCCGAGGTAGCAGAAGTGGGTGTCGTGGGTGCCGCCCTCGGCGTTGTTGTAGTGGGGGATCACCGCCACCTCGAGACCGGCCGCACCGAGTACGCCGAGGCCGGGGAGCCAGTGGGGCTCGGCGCCGACCTTGTAGATCTCGTAGACCGGGACCGTGTGCGAGCCGAGGGTGAGCGCGGCGGCACTTGCGAAGGTCACGGCCCCGCCACCGGCGAGCTTCTCGCGCAGCAGCTGCGGGACGGCGGTCCCCTCCCAGCGGCGGAGCGCGTAGGTGGGGCTCCCGGGGCCGGAGAAGACGTAGCGGGAGCGGCGCAGCTGCGAGGTGAGGGTGTCGTCACCCTCCTCACCGGCAGCGACGTCGAGGGGCGTTTGCAAGCTCTCGGAGAAGTAAGTGACGGCGCGCTGGCCGAGCTCGCGCGCGTTCTCCTGGAAGCCGAAGGGTGTGCCGAGGAACAGCGACGGCACCGGGCGCGGCCCCAGCCGCTCGAGGATCTGCCGATGGACCTTCACCATCGTGGGCGAGAGCTCGCCCGAGCCCATCAGGGTGGCGATGCGCGGCAGCGTGCCCGGCGCGCTCACGGCTGTTCGGGGAGGGGCGTCCCGTCCCAGCGGAGGCCGCCGAGGGGCTCGCCCCACGGGTCGTCGGGCAGCTCGTCGTCGGCGCCGGGGATCGGTGGCGGAAGGGACGCCGAGAGCAGGTCGATCATCTCGCTCGCGAGGTAGGAGAGGTAGTGGTAACAGATCCAGTCGGCATAGCGGGGGTCCTCGGGATCCGGCTCGCCGGAGTCCTCGGACACCCCGAGCGAGGAGCCGAGGACGAGCCGCAGCGTGTTCAGCGCAGCGAGCCACAGCTCGCCCTCCTCGTGCGTGAGGTGCCTCGCGTCCGCGCTCTCGGCGAGCACCGCCAGCGCGGCGCGGTGGTGGGCGAGCAGCGGTGCCCTCGTCGTCTCGACGAAGCGGGTCTCGGCCTGCTCGTCGCGGGGGTTCGCCACCGGGAACAGGCGGCGGAGGTGCTCGGGCACCGGCTCACCGGCGGCGACCTCGCCGAGGGCGCTCTCGACGTGGCCGGGCAGCTCGCGGAGGAGCTCACGCTCCTCGGCGGGGAGGTTCACGTCAAAGCCCCCGTGCGCGGCGCGCAGCCGCCAGCGCTGGCGCCCGAGCATCAGGGCTGCTCCATCGTCGCCCACAGGCCGTGCTCGTGCAGGCGGGTGACGTCCGCCTCGGCACGCTCGCGCGTCCCGCTCGAGACGACCGCCCGCCCCTTGCGGTGCACGTCGAGCATCAGCTTCGTCGCCTTCTCGAGGGAGTAGCCGAAGAGCTTCTGGAAGACGAAGGTCACGTAGGTCATGAGGTTGATCGGGTCGTTCCAGACGATCACCAGCCACGGGCGGTCGGGCGCCTGGTCCTCGGCGTCCTGCGCCCCGACGACCGGAGCGACCTCGAGCGGCGTGGTCGTCATCGCCGCGACGCGCTCATCGCGCCACTGCGAGCTCGGCCTCGCCGCCGAGCGCCCCGCCGGTCGGTGCGGCGGCGACGGGGTGGTGCTCGTGCAGCGAGAGGTAGTAGCTGACAGCCGCGCACCAGGCGGCGGTCACCCCGGCGAGGTGCAGCTCCACCACCCCCGCCGCGTCGTGCAGGAAGTACTGGGTGTAGCCGATCACCCCCTGCAGCGCGAGCAGCTCGAAGAGCAGGCGCGCCTTGCGCTGGCTGGTCGCGGGCGCCTTGCCCTCGTGCAGGGCGAAGAGCAGCGCGAGGACGACACCGATGAGGAACAGGGCGACGGTCGAGTGCGCCTCGGCGATGTCGCGAAAAGCGACCGGGATCCGCTTGCTGCCGGCACCGCCGGCGTGCGGGCCGGCCCCGGTGACCGTCGTCCCGAGACAGACGAGGGCGGTGAGGACGACGAGCACGAGGCGCGAGAGGAGCGTGAGCGCGCCGCCGACGAGGGGCGCGACCGGTCCCGGGGGCGCCCCGGCACGGTGGAAGAGCACGAGCGCCACCGCGAGCACCCCGAGGGTGAAGACGAAGTGCAGGGCGACGAGGTAGGGGTTGAGGTGGGTGAGGACGAGCACGCCGCCGAGGACGATCTGCGCGACGAGGGCGCCGAGGATCGCGGCGGCGGGCCCGAGCAGGTCGCGACGCTCGCGACGGAGTCGCAGCGCGGCGAGGAAGAGCACGACCGAGAGCACCGAGATCGCGACGGTGACGAGACGGTTGCCGAACTCGACCCAGGGGTGGAGGGCGAGCTTCGGGGTCAGCCGGTAGCCGTAGCAGGAGGGCCAGTCCGGGCAGCCGAGGCCGGAGTCGGTGAGGCGCACGGCGCCACCGGTGACGACGAGGAGGGCGTAGCCGCCGACGGTCGCGGCGACGATCTGTCGGAAGCGGGCCGGGCTCACCGGGAAATGGCGCACGTCGGCGTCATCGTACCGAGGGCCCCACGGGCCGCCGACGGCTCAGTGCCGGGCCGGGTCCTCGAGGCGGTAGCCGAGGCCGCGGATCGTCGTGATCATCTGCGGCTTGGAGGGGTCGAGCTCGATGCGCGAGCGGAGGCGCTTGATGTGCACGTCGAGGGTCTTGGTGTCGCCGACGTAGTCGAAGCCCCACACCCGGTCGATGAGCACCTCACGGGTGACCACCCGCCCGGCGTTGTTCAGCAGCTGGGTGAGGAGCTCGAACTCCTTCAGGGGGAGCGAGACCTCGGCACCGCGCACCATGCACTCGTGGCGGTCGAGGTCGAGGCGGATGTCGCCGATCTCGAGGACGCGTTCCGCGAGGGCGGCCCGCGGCGCCTCCTCCGCCACCGCCGCCGCGGAGGCGACAGCCGCCGGCGCCGGCGCCGGCGTGCGGCGCATCACCGCCCGCATCCGCGAGACGAGCTCGCGCAGGCGATAGGGCTTGGCGACGTAGTCGTCGGCGCCGACCTCGAGGCCGACAACAGTGTCGATCTCGGTCGACTTCGCGGTCACCATGATGATCGGGACCCCGGACTGGGCGCGGATCGCCCGGCAGACGTCGAGGCCCGACATCTTCGGGAGCATCACGTCGAGGAGCACGAGGTCGAAGCTGCCGTCGCGGAAGGTCGCGAGGGCGTCCGCGCCGTCGCGGGCGATCGTCACCGCGAAGCCCTCGCGCTCGAGGCCGACGACGAGCGCGTCGATAAAGGACTCCTCGTCCTCGGCGAGCAGCACCTGGGTCGGCCGGTCGCCCTCCCCGTTCCCGCGGGGCGCCGCGCTCACCCGTCGCCCCGCGGCTGCAGCGGGAGGTGCAGCGTGAAGGTCGCGCCCTCCCCCTCGTGGGAGTCGACCTCGACGAAGCCGTGGTGGTTCTGGGCCACGTGGCGGACGATCGCGAGGCCGAGGCCCGTCCCGCCGGTCGAGCGGCTGCGCCCGTGGTCGACGCGGTAGAAGCGCTCGAAGACGCGCTCGAGGTCGCGGACGGGGATCCCGATCCCCTTGTCGGCGATGGTGATCGTCACCTCGTCGCCCTCGCGGGCGCCGCGCAGGTGGACGACGCCCCCCTCGTAGGAGAACTTCACCGCGTTCTCGAGGAGGTTGTAGACGGCCGAGGTGAGCTGGCGGCGGTCGCCGAGGACGGCAACGGCGGGGTTCGGCTCCTCGAGCTTCAGCTCGATGTCGCGCTGGTCGGCGGCGGCGCGCACGCGCTCCACCGCCTCGGCCATCACGAGGTTCACGAGGACCGGCTCGCGCGGCGGGGACTCCTCGCTCTCGATGCGGGAGAGGTCGAGGAGGTCGTCGATGATCCGCGAGATCCGGAAGGCCTCGGTGTGGATGCGCTGCGCGAGGCGCAACGAGATCTCCGGCTCGGTCTCGTCGA
This sequence comes from Acidimicrobiales bacterium, assembly GCA_035533595.1. Lineage (NCBI taxonomy): Bacteria > Bacillati > Actinomycetota > Acidimicrobiia > Acidimicrobiales > Acidimicrobiales bacterium. Next base: position 7,462 of record DATLTN010000035.1, on the reverse strand, counting down.
GGAGCGTCTCCGCGAGGAGGCCGAGCGCCCCCATCGGCGTCTTCAGCTCATGGCTCACGTTGGCGACGAAGTCGCGCCGCACCTCCTCGAGGCGCCGGCGCTCGGAGACGTCCTCGATCACCGCGATCACCCCGAGCGCGCGCTGGCCGTTGTCGATGCTCTGGGTGCGGACGACGAGGGTGCGCCGCGGCGGGCCGTAGAGCTCGAGCGTGCGCTCCTCGGAGGCGCCGGGGCCCGTCTGGGCAAGCAGGTCGTCGACCGCCTGCGCGGCGAGGGCGTCACTGTGGCGGTTGCCCATTAGCGCGACGGCGCGGGCGTTGCGGAAGACGGCGTTGCCCCGCTCATCACAGACGACGACGGCCTGGGGGAGGGTGTCGAGGGCGCGGCGGAGGCGGATCGCGTCGGCGCTCGCCTCGGCGACGGTCACCGCCGCGCTCTCGGTGGCGCGCTCGACGTAGCCGAGCACCTCCTCCACGCGGCGGGGCTCGGCGGCGAGCTGGTCGCCCCCGAGACGGGTACCGAGTGCGGTGAGCCGTTGTCGTAGCGGGCGCACACCCCGTCGCCCGCCGAGGAGGTAGGCGGCGATGATGAGCAGGAACGCCCCTCCGGCCGCCGCGGCGACCACCGCGGGAGCCGCCTGGAGCACCGCCGTCACCGAGTTCGTACCTCGTCGGCCATCACTCCAGCATGACAGTTCTGCCGCAGCGGGGCTTTCGCGCCGGGCGTTGAATGAAATGCCATGAAACACCTTGACGGGGCTGCGCGCCGCCCGTAGCGTCGCCTCTGCTGCCAAGCAGCTCGTCGGGAGCCCCCGACCTCCCGGCCGGCACCGTGCCGACCGTTTGGTCTGGGGAGGTGTCCCGTGCCCGCTGTACCGTTCCTCGCGCCGCTGCTCCTCGGCGCAGACTCGATCACCCTCAACCCGAGCTCCGGCGACCTGCCCGGGAGCGCGGTCCTGCAGAAGCTCGCCGACGGCATCGGCTGGTGGGCGCTCATCGTCTGCCTCGTCGGTCTCGTGATCGGTGCCGCCGCGTGGGCGATCGGCTCGCACACCAACAACTACCAGCACGCCTCGGCGGGGAGGCGGGCGGTGCTCGTCTCGGGAGCCGCCGCCCTCGTGATCGGTGCGGCACCGGCGCTCATGAACTTCCTGTTCGGTGCCGGACAGGCGGTGCACTGAGTTGCCGCCCTCGGTGTTGCTCGGGCTGCTCGGACTCCCGCTGACCCCGGGCTCGATCGTCTCAGCCCTCCTGAAGGGGCTCGCCAGCTGGATCACCACCGGCGCCCAGGGCCTCGTGCGCGCGCTCGGCGCGGTGCTCGACTCGACCACCTCGCCGCCGCTCGGTGCCGCCTTCTCCGCCGAGCTCGGCCTCGTCGCACGGTTCTCGGCGGCGCTCGTGCCGGTCTTCCTCGCCGGGGCGGTGATCGACGCCGTCCTGCGCCAGGAGCTCGCTCGCCTCGGGCGCACGTTGCTGGTGCGCCTCCCCGTCGCGCTCCTCGGCTCGGGGGCCGCGATCGAGGCGGTGCTGTTGTTCCTGCGGGTGACGGACACGCTCTCGAGAGGCGCGCTCCGCCTCGCCGGCACCCCCGCCGAGCAGTTCGTCTCGCGCCTCGCGGTGCTGCTCGGCACGACCCAACAACCCCTCGTGCTCGCGGGCTTCGAGGCGGTGCTGCTCGCCGTGCTGCTCTCTGCCGTTGCGCTCCTGCTCTGGGTCGAGCTGGCGGTGCGCGGCGCGGCGATCGCGGTGGCGCTGCTCTTCGTCCCGTTGGCGCTCGCCGGTGTGCTGCTCCCCTCGACGGCGCACTGGGCGCGGCGCCTCGGGGAGACGCTCTTCGCGCTCGTCCTCTCCAAGCTCGTCATCGCCTGCGTGCTCGCCCTCGGGGTGGGGTCGATCGGCGAGCCCGCCGGGGCCGGCGGCTTCGTCGAAGGGGTCGCCCTGCTGCTCCTCGCCGCGCTCTCGCCCTTCACCCTGCTGCGCCTGCTGCCGATGATCGAGGCGGGGGCGATGGGCCACCTGGAGGGGGTCGGGCGGCGGGGTTTGCGTGGCGCGGCCCTCGCGATCGGGAGCATCCCGCTCCCGGTCGGCGAGGGGGCGGCGGTGGGAGCGCTCGCGAGCGCGCCGATCCCGATGCTCCCCGGCACCGCGCTCGGACCGGAGTTCGACGTCGAGGTGGAACAGGTCCGCCGCGAGCTGTTCGGCGGGAGCGGGGGGCACGCCGCCGACGACGAAGCGAGCCCCGACGGTGCCTGAGCACCGCGCCTTTCGCTTCGGCCCACGCGACCGCAGGGGCCTGATCGCCGGCGTCCGCACCGGCCAGGCGGTCGTCGTCGTCACCTCGCTGCTCCTCGGCCTGGCGGGCCTCTACGCGCTGCGCGGCGGGGAGCGGGCGCTCGTCGCGGTGGTCCTCCTCCTCGGCGCCGCGGTCGCCTTCCTTCCCGTCGGCGGCCGCACGCTTGAGGAGTGGGCGCCGGTCGCGGCGCGCTTCTCCTCGGGCGCGGCGCTCGGCACCCGCCGTGACACCGTGCGGCCGACGCGCGGCCCGCGCCCACCGGCGGCGCTGGCGGCCTTCTCGGTCCTCGAGCTCGCGCTCCCCGACGGGGCGAGCATCGGTGCGCTGCACGACGCACGCGCCGGGACGCTCTCCGCGGTGCTCAGCGCCGAGGGTGGAGCGTTCGCGCTGCTCGACCCCTCCGAGCGGGCGCGGCTCATCGAGGCCTGGTCCTCGGTGCTCGCCTCCGCCGCGCACGGCACGGCGCCGGCGCGCCTGCAGTGGATCGTGCGCAGCGTCCCCGACGCCGCCGCCGAGCTGCGGGAGCGCATCGCCGCGACGTGGAAGGCGCCGGCGGCGGCGGCGGTCCGCTCGGCGCGGGCGAGCTACGAGTCCTTCGTGGCGCGTGAGCGGGCGGGCGCGCTGCGCCAGGAGACGCTGCTCGTCGTCACCGTGCGCGCCCCCTCGAGCGCGCGGCGCGCCGGGGAGGCGGCGCACGCGCTCGCCGGCGCGGTCGCGAGCTATGCGCACCGGCTACGGGAGGCCGGCGTCTCCCTCGACGGCCTGGCATCGGCGCCCGGGCTGCGGGCGATGCTGCGTCGCAGCTTCGATCCCACCCCCTTGCTCGGCGAGGTGCACTTCCCCTGGCCGGTGGACGTCGACGAGACGTGGGCCACGCTCCGTACCGACGCCACCTGGCACGCGAGCTACTGGATCGCTGAGTGGCCGCGCCACGAGGTCGGCAGCGACTTCCTCCTGCCGCTCGTCGCCGGTGCCGCCGAGCGCCGGGCGGTGTCGGTGGTGATGGCGCCGATCGCTCCCACCAAGGCGACCCGCTCCGCGGAGCGCGCCCGCACCTCGGTGATCGCCGACGACGAGCTGCGCCGCCGTCACGGCTTCGCGCTCTCGGCGCGCACGCGCCGCGAGCAGCAGGCGGTGTTGCGCCGTGAGGGCGAGCTCGCCGAGGGCCACGCCGCCTATCGCTTCTCCGGCTTCGTGACGGTGAGCGCCGCCAGCGCCGAGGAGCTGGAGGGCGCCTGCAGCCGGGTCGAGCAGGCGGGGGCGCTCGCCCGCCTCGAGCTCCGCCGCCTCTACGGCTCGCAGGCCGAGGGTTTCTGCTGCACGCTGCCCGTGGCGCGCGGCTGTCGCTGAGGTGCGCCTCCCCGCGCACGAGGCGACGACGGCCCAGCTCTGCGCCGCCTACCCCTTCGTCGCCCGCCCACCGCTGCCGGGCGGCGGCGTCCTCGTCGGTCGGGAGCGCTCGGGCGGTGCCTTCGTGCACGACCCCTTCGAGCTCTACCGCCTCGGCGTGCTCACGAACCCGAACCTGCTCGTCCTCGGCCAGATCGGGCGCGGCAAGTCCGCCTTCGTGAAGTCCTACCTCTACCGGCAGGCCGCCTTCGGGCGGCGCATCGTGGTGATCGACCCGAAGGGGGAGTACGGGCCGCTCGCGGCAGCGCTCGGCGTCGTCCCGGTCGCGCTGCGCCCGGGCGGCAGCCTGCGCCTCAACCCGCTCGAGCTCGGAGGCGGCGACGAGGGGGAGCGGCGTTGCCTCGTGACCCTCGCGGCGGTCGCCGCGGCGCTCGTCGGCCGCGCGCTCCGACCCCTCGAGCACGCCCTCCTCGAGCAGGCGCTCGCCCCGCAGGGCGCTGGTCCGGTGCGGGTCATCGCGACGGTCGTCGACGGGCTCCTCGACCCGCCGCCAGCTACCTGCCGGGCGTTGCGCTCCGGCGAGGAGGAGCTACGGCGCGAAGGCCGCGACCTCGCGCTCTCGCTCCGCCGTCTCGTCGCGGGCGACCTCGCGGGCCTCTTCGACGCTCCGACGAGCCCCGAGGTCGACCTCGGGGCGGCGGCGGTCGTCCTCGACCTCTCCGCGCTCTACCAGTCGAGCGCGCTCGGCGTCGCCATCGTCTGCGTGCAGGCGGTGCTCGAGGCGGCCACCACGCACGGGCACGGCCCGACGCTGCTCGTCATGGACGAGGCGTGGGCGCTGTTCGCGAACCTCGCCACCGCGCAGTTCCTGCAGGCGTCGCTGAAGCTCGCTCGCGCCCGCGGCGTCGCCAACGTGCTCGTCACCCACCGCCTCTCGGACCTCGCGGCGGGCGCTCCGTCAGGGAGCGCCACCGCCCGCCTCGTGGAGGGCCTCGTCGCCGACTGCGAGACCGTCGTTGCCTACGCGCAGCCCGACTCCGAGATCCCGCTCGCGACGCGCACCCTCGGCCTTTCGGGGGAGGAGGGGCGCCTCCTCCCCCACCTGCGGCGCGGGACCGCCCTGTGGCGCGTCGGCGGCGTCCCCTACCTCGTCGAGCACCGCCTCGCGGCGGCCGAGCGGGCGCTCGTCGACACCGACGCCGCGATGTCGGCGCTCGCCGCGTGCTGAGGGCGGTACGCCCTGCCTCCGGGCGCATGGCGCGGCGCCCGACGCGGTCCGCCTCGCGGATGACCGAGGAGGGCGTGGCCCGGCTGCTCCTCGGAGCGCTCGCCTGCCTCTGCGCCGTCGGCCTCGCGCTCTGGGGGGCGGGGGCGCTCGCCCTTGTCCTTTCCGGTCGCGATCCGCTCGCGCTGCCGCTCTCGCGCGCCCCTGAGCTCGCGCTCTCGGTGCTCGCCCATCCCCGTCGCCCGGCGCTTGGCTGGCCGGGGCCGCTGCGCTCCCACCTCCCGCCGCCCGCGCTGCTCTACCTCGCCGCCGCCTGCTGGCCGCTGCCCGCGCTCTATTTCGGCCGACGGCTGCTCGGCGCCCGCCGCAGGCCTCGCGGCCCCGGGCCGGCGGCGTGGGCGGAGGGACGGGAGGCCCGCCCGCTGCAGGTCCGCGGGCCGCTACCGGGGCGGCTCGTCCTCGGTACCCTCGGCCGCGGCCTCATCGCCGCCGAGGCCGCGCAGTCCCTCCTCGTCCTCGGCCCTACCCAGTCCGGCAAGACCAGCGGCCTCGCGATCCCCGCGCTCCTCGAGTGGCAGGGGCCGGCCGTCGCGACGAGTGTGAAGGGCGACCTGCTGCGCGAGACGGCTGACTGGCGGAGCCGTCTCGGACGGGTGCAGGTCTTCGATCCGGCCGCAGTCTCCGGCCGCCCGAGCGCGCCCTGGTCGCCGCTCGCGGCGGCGGCCAGCTGGGCGGGCGCTCGCCGCACCGCCGCCGGGCTGTGCTCGGTGGCGAGCGCGCGTGGCGGGGGAGTGGAGGACGGGGCGTTCTGGTTCGCGACCGCGGAGAAGCTCCTCGCGCCTCTGCTCTTCGCGGCCGCGACGAGCGGCGCCTCGATGGCCGACGTCGTGCGCTGGGTCGACGCCGTGGAGGTCGACGAGGTGCTCGACGCGCTCGAGGTGGCGGGGGTGCCCGAGGCGCTGCTCGCTGCCGAGGCGAGCTTCCGCCGCGACGCCCGGCAGCTGAGCTCGGTGTACACGACGGCCGAGACGGTGCTCGCCGCCTTCGCCGACCCCACCGTGCGCGCCGCGAGCGACGGGAGCGAGGTGCGCGCCGAGGCGCTCCTCGACGGCGGGGCGCACACCCTCTATCTGGTGGCGCCGCCCCGCGAGCAGGAGCGCCTCGCACCGGTCTTCGTGACGCTGCTGCGCGAGGTGCTCGCCGCCGCCTTCGCCCGCGCCGAGGCCGAGGGCGGGCGCCTCGCCTCACCGCTGCTCGTCGTGCTCGACGAGGCGGCGAACATCGCCCCCCTCGACGACCTCGACACGATCGCCTCGACGGCCGCGGCGCACGGCGTGCAGCTGGTGACGGTCTTCCAGGACCTTGCCCAGCTCGACGCCCGCTACGGGCGACGGGGCGCGACGGTGCTCAACAACCACCGGGCCAAGCTGCTCTGCCCCGGTGTCTCGGACGGCGCGACCCTGCGGCAGCTGAGCGAGCTGATCGGCGACGCTGAGGAGGTGGGCGAGGGGGAGAGCATCGACGCCGACGGCCGCCGCGCCGTGAGCCGCAGCCCCCGCGAGCGGCGCCTCGCCCCCGCGGACCGCCTCCGCCGCCTCGCCGCCGGGGAGGCCGTCCTCCTCTACGGCAACCTCGACCCGATGCGGCTGCGCCTCCGCCCCTGGTTCGAGGACCGAGCGCTGGCGGCGCGGGCCCGCTCGGGGGAGGTCGGCGGCGCGCTCAGCGGGCGACCGCGGGGTCGCCGAAGAGGTCGCCGAGCGAGAGGGCGCGTGCCGGCACACGCTTCGCGAGGTTCACGACATGGTCGCCGAGGCGCTCGTAGAAGCGGCCGATCAGGTTGAGCTCGATGACCACGGGGATCGTCATCTGCCCCTCCTCCAGCTCGGCGGCGAGGTCGTCGTGGAGGCCGTCCATCTCGTCGTCGCGCTCCTCGAGGCGCGCCCCGACGTCGAGGGCGCCGTCGCCGTAGGCGTCGGCGGAGGTCCGCCACATCGCCGAGGCGACCTCGCCCATCCGCTCGACGAGGCCCCGCGAGCGGGCCGACATCTCGCTCGAGAGGCTGCCGATGCCGCGCCGCGCGATGTGCTCGGCGAGGTCACCGGAGCGCTCGAGCTCGGGGAGGAGGCGGAGGACGTCGATGAAATCGCGGAGCTCGGCGGGCGAGAGCTCGCCGCGAGGTTCGCCTCGACGAGCTGCTCGATCTCCTTGTAGAGGGCATCGATCGCGAAGTCGCCGGTGACGGTCGTCCTCGTCGCCGCCCGGTCGCCGGACAAGGGCGAGGGTCGCCCCGGCGATGGCGTCGCTCACCCGCGCGACGAGCTGGATCACGAGGCGGTCGGTCTGCCCAACGACTCCCGGCGGCGCCCCGCCGGCCTCGGCTCCCATGGGCCGGAGATACCGGCCCATGGTCGCCGCGACCCCTTCGCCGGACGCCCCAGGGGGCTGATATTTTCCCAGTTCAGCAACGCAGAGCCTCTTTGGGGCTCGCCGTGCCGAGCGAAGATTGTGCGCCGCGACGGGCCGTTGCTCCGGTCCGATCTGAAGCGCACAATTGCCTCGTCGGTCCCGGTCAGACACCGAAGCCTCTGTAGTGCC
>DATLTN010000034.1 GCA_035533595.1 Acidimicrobiales bacterium | reverse complement strand
CGTCAGCACCTCGACGGGCACGGCCACCTGCACCACCAGCTTCTCCTCGACGGGGACCTATCCGATCTACGCGAAGTACACCGACACGGGCGGCACGCCGCTGTACGCCCAGGCCACCACCTCTTCGGGTTCGAACGTCGTCGTGAGCACCGCGAACCCGACGACCACGGCCATCACGTTCGACCCGACACCGCTCACCGTGAATCAGTCGGGACAGCTCGTCGCGACCGTCTCGGGCCCGGTGGACGGCGGCAGCGTCACCTTCTACAACGGCAACCCGGCGACGACCGGCACGACGATCACCTGCACCGGGAGCGGTGACGGGACAGTCACCACGGCGCACGCGCCCTCGCAGGCGACGTGCACCACGTCGTTCGCGACCGCCGGCACCTTCCAGCTCTACGCGAAGTACAACGGCGACGCGAGCTACACCCCGTCCACCAGCACAGCCGCGCCGCTCACCGCCGACTCGATCTCGATCCTGTCGGTCCCCACCGGTCTCACCATGGTGGCCCCGAGCGGCCAGATCGTCGCCAAGGTGCAGGGGACGCCGGACGGGGGCACCGTCACCTTCTTCAACGGCAACCCCCTCGCCGGTGCCGCTGCGCTCACCTGCAGCGGATCGGGCGATGGGGTGGTCAGCACCTCGGTGGGCACCGCGGGCCAGGCGACCTGTTCCACGACCTACTCTGCGGCTGGCTCGTACCCGATCTACGCCCGCTACAACGGCGACTCGAACTGGGCGCCCGTGATGACCTCCGCAGGGACCCAGCTCACCGTCTCGGCGCTCGCCACCCAGCTCTCGACGAGGCCTACCCCTGCGAGCGTCACCTACGGCAACCCCGACCAGCTGGCAGCGACGATCTCGCTCGTCGGAGGCGGAGCCCCGTCTCCGTCACCCGTGGGGACGGTCACCTTCACCGAGGGCACGTCTCCGGGGGGCGCGTTCCTCTGCTCGTATAACGCGCAGAGTTCATCGAGCTGCTCGACCCCGGTGCTCCCGACCGCGAACTACCCGTACCTCGCGAGCTACTCCGGGGACGCCAACTACGCGGCGTCGACCGCCACCAACTCGTTCACCGTGAACCAGATTCAGTCGAGCCTGAACGCGATCGCCACCCCGGCCAGCTCGCCCGTCGGCACGACCGTCCTGCTCGCTGCGACCGGTCTCCCGTCGAGCGCGACAGGGACGATCACCTTCACCTCCGGCGGCTCAACGCTGTGTAGCTACACCCTTGGGTCGGCCTTCAGTTGCCTCACGTCGAGCTCGCTCGCAGCAGGCGCCTATCCCGTCACCGCGCTCTACGGCGGTGACGCCAATGACGCCCCGGCCTCCGCGCAGACGAGCTTCACCCTCACCCCGACCGCGCCCCCCGAGGCCGGGACCACGCCCGTCGGCCAGCCCGTCACGGTCGCCCTCCCGGGTACTTCGGGCCGCATCACCATCACCACCCAGCCACCGACCAGCCAAGGGGTCTGCGCGGTGACCTCCAGCGGCGCGGTGATCTTCACCCCCGCCGCGGGCTACTCAGGCATCACCACCTGCTCGTACACGATGACCATCAACGGCGTGGTCTCCCCGCCCGCGGTGGTGACCATCACGGTCATCCCACTCGCCATCTCGACGACCGGTGTCGTCCCCAGCGGCGGTGGTGGTGTCGGACAGCTGCCCACGCCCCAGGGGGTCGGCCCGTTCACCTATGTGATCACCGAGCAGCCTCCGGCGAGCGAGGGAGTGTGCGCGATCACCTCCAGCGGCGCGCTGGCGTTCTACCGGTCCCCCAGGTACTCCGGGACGGCCAACTGCCAGTACAAGGTGATCGACGGCGCGGGGAACCTCTCGGCCACGGCGCTCATCTCGGTGCTGGTGAAGCCGACAGCCTTCGACACGAGCGCGTCGACGACCCCCGGGCACACCGTCGCCGTCACCGTCCCGCCCGCACAGGGCAGGGCGCCCTTCGTCTACACCCTCAAGTCCGGGCCCTCGCGGCACGTCGGCAGCTGGACCTTCAGCAGGTCCGGACGGCTCTCCTTCTACCCCTACCCCTCGACCCACGGCATCGTGAGCTTCACCTACACCGCGACCGACGCCAACAAGGCGGTCTCGAACGTGGCGAGGATCACGATCCGCGTCGGGACCAGTGCGACGATGATCCCCGCCACGCACACCGGTGAGCCCTGGTCGGGGAGCCTGTACTGGCTGCTGGTCTCGATGGTCCTCCTGGCGGGCGGCGCGCTGCTCGGCCTCGGGCGGCGCAGGGTCCGACGATGAGGCTCCGTTCGGCGGTGCGGCGCTTGCTCGCGCTCGGCCTCGGCGCGGCGCTGCTGGTGGTCGGGGTACTGGGCGTCGGCTACCCGCTGTGGTGGAACCACCGTGCGACGACCGGTGGCGCAGCACTGCTCGCCGCCGCCGACGCGAGCGTCCTCACGGCCAGCTCGAGCTGCCCGACGAGCCCGTGGAGCGCCGCGAAGCCGGTCAACGCCCCCGGAATCCTCGAGGTCCCGAGCCTCGGCCTCGTCGCCCCGGTGCTCGACGGGCTGGGCGACAACGTCCTGAACGTCGCCGTCGGTCACGTTACCGGGGCCCCCTGGCCGGGAGCCCCTGGCGAGGCGATGGTCGAGGCGCACGACGTGAGCTACTTCGCGCAACTCGGCCACATCCGCGCCGGCGCCACGGTCGTGTGGATCACGCGTTGCGAGCGAGCCGAGTTCAAGGTGCTTTCGGCAGCGGTGAGCGCGCCCGGCGCGGTTGTACACGCCCCCGTAAACGACGCGGGCCTGGCCCTTGTCACCTGCTACCCGACCAACGCGCTTTGGTGGACACCGAAGCGCTTCGTCGTGTCGACCGAGCTGGTGTCGAGCAAGGTCGGCCCGCAGACGCTGCCGCGGCTGCAGGGAGCCCTGAAGCTCAACGTCCCAGTGCCGCCGGCCCTCGCCGCGCAGGGGCTCTCGCTCAGTCAGAACCAGCTCGTCCTCGGGGTGATGCTCTTCAGCGGGAGCCCGAAGGCGAACTGGATCGAGGGCCCGGCCCCCCTTGACGTGGAGGCGGATGCGCTCACGGTGTTCTTCGGCGCCGAGAAGGCGGCACGGGCCCGCAACGCGGGGTGGTGGAGGGCTGTCGCGCCCGGGGTGGCGATGCCCTCGAGCTGGCCGAGCTTCGGCCCCGGCGCAGCGAACATCACCATCACCGTGCACGGCACCACCCCGACGTCGATCACCATCGCCTCGCCCTCGGCCTCGGCGACCGTCGTGGTCGACCACAACGCCCTCCACCTGGGAAGGATCAGCTGATGGGCCGCAGAGGCTCGAGGCCGATGAGCGGCGCACGGCGTATCTCCGTTGTCGCCACAGCCGCGCTGGTCGCGGCGGGCACCTTCATGAGCGGCGCGTTCCTCGTCGCGAGCGCGGTCCCGGCATCCGCCGGGCGAGTACTGCTGCCGAGCTCGTTAGCCAAGGTCCCGTCCGGTGCGGTCCGGCTCGGGCCGCTCGCCGCCTCCCGCCGCCTCCAGCTCGAGGTCGCCCTGAAGCCGTCGAGCACCGCTGCGGTGATGTCCTACGCCCGCGCCGTCGGTGATCCACACTCCGCCAGCTATCACCGATTCCTCACCCCCGAGCAGTTCGCCGCGCGCTTCGCCCCGCCGCTCTCGGTCGTCCGCTCGATGCAGCGCTCCCTTGCAGCGACGGGCCTCAGTGTCGGCGCGGCCGCCGCGAACCGTCTGAGCATCCCCGTCGCCGGGACGGTCGCGGCCGTGGAGCGGGCCTTCCACACCTCGCTCTCCAACTTCCGCCTCCGTAGCGGTCGCACCGCCTTCGGCCCCACCGAGACGCCGAGCATCCCGGTCGTCGGAGGCGCCAGCGTGCAGGGCATCCTCGGCCTCGACGACCTCGCCCTGCCGGTGCAGTCCGCCGTACGGACCTCTGCGCTCCCGGCCACCGCCGCGGCCCATCCGGCGGTCGCCGCAGCGCCGACGCCGCTGTGCAGCGGGATGTCCGTCGGCTACACCGCCGACCAGGTGGCGGCCGCGTACGGCCTGGACCCCCTCTACAGCCAGGGGGACTTCGGCGCAGGGGCGACGATCGGCGTCATCGAAGCGGGCACCTACGGCCGCCTCGCGACCGATCTCGCGCACTACGAGGTCTGTTATGGGATCGCCCCGACGGTGAACTACTACGCGTCAACCTCGAGCGACGGGGGCTCGCCCAACCCGATCCTGGCCTCTCAGGACGACGAGGTCGCCCTCGACATCGAGCAGGTGATGGGCCTCGCACCCCAGGCCACGATCGACGTCTACACCGAGACGCCCGACTCCGTCTCGAACCTGTACTGCGCCTATCTCGCAGCAATCACCGGCTCCGGGACGACACCCACCGGCACCTCCGGTTCGTGGACGCCGGGCTGCGGGGCGGCTGGGGCGCCGACGGGGAGCGCGCGCCCGAGCGTCATCACGACCTCGTGGGGGCAGTGCGAGGCGAACACCGCGCCGGCGCTGCTCTCGGCCGAGCAGGTGCTGTTCGCCGAGGCCCAGACCCAGAACCAGACCGTCTTCGCAGCGAGCGGCGACAACGGGGCAGACGACTGTGGCGGCGCGACGCTCGGGGTCGACGACCCGGCGGACCAGGACAACGTGGTCGGGGTCGGTGGCACGTCGCTCACCTATCCCGCCGCCAGCTGGACCGAGAGCGCCTGGAACCAGACCTCCCCCGCCAAGGCCGGAGGTGGCGGCTTTGACTCCTACGTCCCCTCCGCCTCCTTCGGCGGCCAGGTCCCGGCGAACCAGCCCACCGTGCTCCAGAACCCCGCGAACTGCTCGACGGCCTGCCGCGAGGTACCGGATGTCTCGGCAAACGCCGCCCCCGTCGGCTATGCGATGTACTACAACGGCTGGATCGGTCTCGGGGGCACGTCCGCCTCGGCTCCTTTGTGGGCAGCCGTCATGGCGCTCACGACGACCTCCTCGTACTGCAGTTACTACGACCCCTCGCCGAACAGCGTCGGGGGCCTCTCGGGATCTCTGTACGGGCTGCTCGGCACAGCGGACGTGAACGGCTCGAGCCTGTGGTCGGACAGCTTCAACGACATCACCACCGGGAGCAACGGCGGTTACCTCGCGACGGTCGGCTACGACACGGCCACTGGCCTCGGGTCGCCGGTCGCCGCCCGCAGCAACGCGGTGCCCGGCTTCGCGGCGTCGGTCTGCATGCTCGCCGCGCTGCAGGGCTCGCGGGCCCCGATCCCCAACCTCGCGAGCGTCTCGCCCACGAGCGGTTCGGACGCCCAGGGCACCACGGTCACCGTCCGCGGCTCGAACTTCCTCGCGATAGCGGGCGCCGACGAGGTGCGGATCGCCGGAGCGGGGATCACTACCGCCTACCTGCCCGCCTCCAACGTCACCTGCACGACCCCGATCTCCGCCCCGAGCGCCTGCTCGGCGACGGTGGTCATCCCCGAGCTCGACGAGCAAACTTCCAACGCGACGCTGCAGATGGTCGTTGAGCGCGCCCTCATCCCCTCGACGACCGTCGTCTTCTCGCCGACCGCCGGCGCGCCGGCGATGGGTGCGGCGGCGACGCCGTCGTCGATCAGCTACGGCTCGGCGACCGTGCTCACCGTCTCCTCGTTGCCGAGCGACGCGAGCGGGACCGTGACCTTCAGCGCCAATGGCTCGACGCTCTGTTCCTACCTGATCGGGGCGGCGAACGGCTGCACGAGCCCGATCTCGCTCGGCGCCGGAAACTACGGGGTCACCGCGTCCTACGCCCCCGCCGCCGGCGCGCCCTTCCTGGCGGCGACCGCGACGACGTCGTTCACGGTCTCGAGCAACCCCGCGCCGAGCTTCGCGGCGGTGGCGAGCCCCGCCAACGCGGCGCACGGCCAGGCCGTCACGCTCTTCGCAGGCGGCCTTGCGTCGAGCGCGACCGGCACGGTGACGATGACGAGCGGCTCGACCACGCTCTGCTCGTACCAGGTGACGAGCGCGTCGAGCTGCTCGACGGCGAGCACGCTCGCGGCGGGCAGCTACCCCGTCACCGCCTCCTACTCCGGTGACGGCAACTTCACGTCGGCGAGCGCGACGACGGGCTTCACGCTGACGTCGGTGACGACGCACCTCGTGAGCGAGTCCATCCCCGGCACGAGTGCCACCGGCAAGGCCATCACCCTCGTCGCCGCCGGGCTGGCGAGCGACGCCACCGGGACCGTCACCTTCAGCGCCCGGGGCAAGACCTTGTGCAGCTTCACCGTGGGGTTCGTTACGCGCTGTGTGACGCGCAAGACCCTCGCCGCGGGCACCTACGCGGTCGCCGCGCGCTATTCCGGCGACGAGAACTACACAGCGGCGAGCTCGTCGACGCGCTTCGTCCTGAAGAAGGCCCCGAAGACTCCGAAGAACGAGAAGTGCACCCCGCAGAGGCGCACCGTCTCGCTCCGCCAGACCGTGCTGAAGGGCGGGAAGCCGGTCTCCGTCGTGACCAAGCGGGTCGTGACCGTGCAGGTCTGCACCTTCGTCCGGAAGAAGGCCCCGAAGACTCCGAAGAACGAGAAGTGCACCCCGCAGAAGCGCACCGTCCCGTTCCGCCAGACCGTGCTGAAGGGCGGGAAGCCGGTCCCCGTCGTGACCAAGCGGGTCGTGACCGTGCAGGTCTGCACCAAGAAGAAGTAGTCCGGCCCCGGCGACCGGGCGGTTGAGCGCCCCACGGCCCTTCGGGGTCGTGGGCGCTCTGGTGCTCAGCAGTCCTCGAGGACCTCCGGCTCGACGGCGGCGAGCGCCGCCTCGATGGCACCGACCAGCCGCCGGGCCGACTCGGTGTTCAGCTCGACAGCGAGGCGCGCGCCCGGTCCCGCAGCGGTGTCGACGAAGTCGACGATCAGTGCGTGGTTCATCACCGAGTGCTGCGGGTGGTCGAAGTAGACGTGGGCGTCGGTGAGGTTGATCCAGCGCCCCTCGGGTCCCTTGCCACTGCCGGCGACCTCGGTGGACATCGTCACCCAGGTGCACATCTCAGGACCGCCCGAGGTGCTGGCCGAAGAAAGTGAAGATCCGCTCCCAGCCGTCGGTCGCCGCTGCCACCCGGTAGCCGGGGACATCGACGGAGAAGAAGCCGTGGCCGGCATCGGGGTAGCTGTGGGCGGTGTAGTCCTTCCCCGCCGCCTTCAGCGCGGCCTCCGTGAGCTCGCGGTGCTCGGGGGAGGGGTTACGGTCCTCCTCGCCGAAGAGCAGCAGCAGCGGGCAGCTGATCCCCGACGTCTCGTCGATCACCGGCGGGCGTGCGGGGTTCACGTCGCCGATTGCGACGACCGAGCCGCCGTAACAGTCGACGACGGCGTCAACGGCGAGTTTGCAGGCGACGAGGTAGCTCTGGCGGCCGCCGGAGCAGTAACCGATCGCGCCGACCAGGCCGTTGCAGTAGGGCTGGGCCCGCAGCAGGGCGACCGCGGCGTCGATGTCGCCGAGTACCTGCGCATCGGGGACGCCGCCCGCGGCGCGCGCCGCCGCCGAGGCGTCCTCGGGGTTGGTCGTCCCCCTGCCTTCCCGCGTGAACAGGTGCGGGGCGATCGCCGCAGAGCCGTGGTGCGCGAACTTGCGGGTGATCTCCTTGGTCGCCTCGTCCCAGCCGGGATTGTGGTGGATGACGACGACCCCGGGGAAAGGGCCCTCTCCGAGCGGGCGGGCGTAGTAGGCGTCGACGAGGTCACCCTTGTCGCCCGCGTACCGCATGCCCTCCGCGATCTGCCCCTCGTACTCCAGCACCGTTCCTCGCTTTCCGCGCCCGCGGCGCGCTCGCTGTCGCTCAGCGCTCCTCGTCGACGCAGGTGTTGACGCACTCCCCGAGGCCCTCGACCACGGTGCGCACCTGCTGGCCGGCCTTCAGGAAGACCGGGGGGGTGCGCGCCCAGCCGACCCCGCCGGTGGTGCCGGTGGAGATGAGGTCGCCGGGCTCCAAGGTGATGATGTCGCTCGCGTAGGCGACGCACTCGGCCGGCCCGAAGACGAGCTCGGAGGTGCGGTCCTGCTGCATCACCTCGCCCTCGACCTCGCAGCGCACCTCGAGGTCGAGGGCGTCGCCGACCTCGTCGCCGGTGACGAGGAAGGGCCCGACCGGCGTCGTCTGCTCGAAGGTCTTGCCCTGCAGCCACTGCAGCGTGCGCCGCTGCCAGTCGCGCATCGTGATGTCGTTCACGATCGTGTAACCGGCGATCGCGGCGCGCGCCTCCTCGAGGCCGGCGTGGCGGACCGCCCGCCCGACGACGACGCCGAGCTCGACCTCCCAGTCAGGGCCCGTCGCGACGTGCGGGAGCACGATGTCGTCCTGCGCGCCGATCAGCGCGCGCGAGAACTTGGCGAAGAAGGTCGGGTAGTCAGGGAGCTGGTTGCCGGTCTCGAGGATGTGGCTCCGGTAGTTGAGGCCGACGCAGAGGATCTTCTCGGGGCGGGGGATGAGCGGCGCGAAGTCCGCCGCCGCGAGCGCCACCGAGCCCCCGGCCTCGTCGTGCGCCGCGGCCTCGAGCGAGTCGGCCTCGAGGAGCTCCTTCACGCTCGGCGCCTTCAGGAGCACGAGGTCGTCACCCTCCCGCCGCACCGCCCGCGTCCCGTCCGCCGCCCTGATCGTCGCCAGTTGCATCGCTACCTCCTGCTCGCCTCGGTGGTGGCGATGCTAGGAGTGCGCGAGCCCCCCTGCCCAAAGCGGCAGGGGGGCTCGTCGCGAGACGGCTAGCGGGGGCGGCTCAGCCGGCCGCCGCGCTGCAGACCGTCTCGGTGATGAGGCGCGAGACGACGTAGGGGTCGACGTTCGCGTTCGGGCGACGGTCCTCGAGGTAGCCCTTCTTGTCCCGCTCGACCTGCCACGGGATCCGGATCGAGGCGCCACGGTCGGAGGCGCCGTAGGAGAACTCGCTCCAGTGGGCGGTCTCGTGGGCACCGGTGAGGCGGTCCTTCAGGCCGTAGCCGTAGTTCTCGATGTGCTCGTCGACGCGCTTCCCGATCGCCTCGCAGGCGGCGATGATCGGGTCGTATCCCTCGCGCATCGCCTTGGTCGAGAAGTTCGTGTGCGCGCCGGCGCCGTTCCAGTCGCCGGGGATCGGCTTGGCCGCGAAGCTCGCCTGCACCCCGTAGTCCTCGGCGATGCGCAGCAGCAGCCAGCGCGCGATCCAGAGGTGGTCGCCGATCGCCGGCGGGGCGAGGATTCCGATCTGGAACTCCCACTGCCCCTTCATCACCTCGGCGTTGGTGCCCTCGATGCCGAGACCCGCCTCGATGCAGGCGGCGGTGTGGCGCTCGACGATCTCGCGCCCGACCATGTACTGGCCGCCGACGCCGCAGTAGTAGGGGCCCTGCGGGGCCGGGTAGCCGACCTCGGGCCAGCCGAGGGGGCGGCCGTCCTTGAAGAAGGTGTACTCCTGTTCGATCCCGAACATCGGCTCCTGGTCGGCGTAGCGCTCGGCGACCTCGACGCACTTGGCGCGGGTGTTCGTCGCGTGCGGCGTGAAGTCGGTGAGCAGCACCTCGCAGAGGACGAGGATGTTGTTGCCGCCGCGGAGCGGGTCGGGGACGACGAACACGGGCTGGAGGACGCAGTCGGAGTTGCTGCCGGGGGCCTGGTTCGTGCTCGAGCCGTCGAAGCCCCAGATGGGGGGCTCCTTGCCGTCGGCGAGGACCTTGGTCTTGCAGCGCAGCATCGCGGTCGGCTCGGTACCGTCGATCCAGATGTACTCAGCCTGGTAGCTCACCTAACTACTCCTCACGGGGTTGATCGTCACAGGATGACTCACGAGAGGAGCCCCATCACTCCCGTCGATCGTCCGAGCCGGCGGTCGCCCCGCCCACTACGGGCAGAGAGCCTTGCAGGAGTCCGTTTCCCACCCGTAACTGGTTTGTTAACGCTGGGTAAACGTGCGCCTCACTGGTCTCAGCGGCGCCAGCACGAGCAGCTCAGAGGGCATCCGCGGCGATCCGCCGCAGGCGCTTCTCCTCGTACATCGCGCGGTCGGCGCGCCGGATGAGGTCGCGGGGGGTGTCGCCGGGGAGGTGCACGCTGGTACCGATGCTGGCGGTGACGGCGAAGCCGAGCGCGCTCGCCCGTCGGGCCACGGCGGCCGCGACCCGCCCTGCGAGCGCCTCGAGCGCGCCCGCTTCCTCGACCTCGGCGGCGATCACGAACTCGTCGCCGCCGAAGCGGCCGACCTCGTCGGCGGGGGAGAGCTCACCGCTGATCGCGTCGGCGATCGCGACGAGGAACTCGTCCCCGACCTCGTGGCCGTGGGTGTCGTTCACGAGCTTGAAGCCGTCGAGGTCGATGTAGCAGACCCCGACCGGTCGACCCGGCGTGGCGAGCCGGCGGCACAGCGACTCCTCGATCTCGGAGCGGTTCAACAACCCGGTGAGCGGGTCCGAGATCGCGCGGCGGCGCAGCTCGGACTCGGTGAGGTGGCGCGCGGTGATGTCGACGAGCGTGACGACGAGCGCGAGCACCCGCTCGCCCTTGCCGAGGCCGCTGATCTGGGCTTCGACGACGCGCAGCTCGCCGGTCGCACGCTGACGGAAGATGAGCGAGCGCTCGCCCGGCTGGTGACGGAGCGCCTCCACCGCCTCCTCGAGCTGTCGGCGCTCCTCGCCGTCCGCGAGCGCGCCGATCCCGGAGGCGAAGACCTCGTCGAGCTGCGCGGCGCACATCTCACGGGCCGCGTCGTTCGCGTAGTAGAGGCGCCCGTCGGAGCCGATCAGCAGGATCGGGAGCGGCATCGCCCCGGCGAGCGACTCGAGCTCGCGACCGAGCTCGCTCGCGAACAGCGGGTTCGTCGCCTCGGCGCGGCGGGGGAGCTCGCGCAGGCGGAGGATGAAGCCGTCGATCTCGGGGTCGTCCTGATGGTTGGCGACGCGGATCTCAAAGGCGCGCACCGTGCCGTCGCCACAGCGCAACGGGACGTTCCAGGTCGTCTCCCACCCCGGCGAGGAGCCGAGGGCCTCGACCGCGAGCTCGAGGGCGCGAGGCAGGTCGTCGGGGGCGCAGTACTCGAAGATGTGGCGGCCGACGACCTGGCCGATGCCGACCGCTCCGGAGGGGGGCCCGAGGAGCGAGCGCACCCTCCCCTCGGCGTCGACGACGGCGACCGACTCGCTCAGCTCGCCGCGCAGGCGCTCGAAGAGCCCGGGCGAGAGCCCGCCGTAGGCCTCCCCGCTGCCGAGGGGCCCGTCGGTCGGCTCTCCAGCTTGCGGTTCGATCATGACCCCTCGAAGAGTGCCGACTGGCGCCGACTGGGTGCAGCGTAGCGTCAGGTCCGCTCAGATGAGCACGGTGCGTGGTGGTACTGCCACGTTCTGTGGTAGTTCGCTTAAGTACGGTGCCCTCTCGATGCCCCACCGATAGCCTGCGGCGGCAGCACACCCGAGAGCCCCGAGGCGGCGATGGCGCAGCTCCGCGACACGGTCTTACTGGTCGGCCCCGAGGGCGCGGTCCTCGGGACCGCACCGAAGCTCGCCGCCCACGAGCCACCCGGCCACCTGCACCTCGCCTTCTCGGTCTTCCTCTTCCGAGCCGACGGCGCGACCCTCCTGCAGCGCCGCGCGGCGGGGAAGTACCACTTCGCGGGGGTGTGGGCGAACGCCTGCTGCAGCCACCCCGCTCCGGGCGAGGCGCTCGCCTCGGCGGCGGCGGCGCGCGTCGAGGAGGAGCTCGGCGTGCGCGTCCCGCTCGCCGAGGCGGGCTCGTTCACCTATCGGGCGAGCGACC
>DATLTN010000033.1 GCA_035533595.1 Acidimicrobiales bacterium | reverse complement strand
AAGCGCCTCGATCAACACCACCGTGCCGGTCACGATCTCGCTCGTGGGGGCCTTCACGGGTACGCCGACGACGTTCACCGCGACCTCGACGACCGCGTTCATCACGGACTCGACGCCCCAGTACACCTTCAACGGCTTCGGGGCCACGATCTGCCTGGGGTCGGGCACCGTGTACTTCGGCGGCACCAACTGCGGCAGCGGCGCGTTGCACGACACCTTCTCGAACATCGCGACGATCACCGGAGGCGCCGACAACGACACCTTCGTGGCGGCCTCCGGCAACTGGAACCTCTTCGCCGGGAGCGGGAGCGAGACGATCGACTTCTCGGGCGCCACCGCCGGAGTCACCGTCAGCCTCGCGAGCGGCAGCGTCTCGGGGGGCGGCTACACGGGCACGATGACCCTTCACAGCTTCGGCAGCGTCGTCGGCTCGCAGTACGCCGACTCGATCACCGGCTCGACCACGGTCCCGGGCGTGCTGAACGGCGGCGGCGGGAACAACACCTTCTTCATCTCCGGCGGCATGGAGGTCGTGAACGGCGGAACCGGCACGAACACCTTGGACCTCTCCAATGCGCTCTCGGCCATCACTCTCGACCTCACCCTCCACGGCTTCCAGAGCACCGGGGGGGCGGGCCTGCTCGAGGTCGTGCCCGGCACGATCCAGATCGTCATAGGCTCCCCCTTCGGCAGCAACATCCTCGGCTCCTCGGCAGTCACGACCATCACCGGCACCTCGTCCTCCTCGGACACGATCAACGCCGGCAGCGGCACCAACACCACCATCAACGCCGGCAGCGGCACCGACACGCTGATCGCTGGGAGCGGGACAGTGGTGATCAATGGCGGGAGCGGTGCGGACACCTACCAGCCAGGCTCGGGTTCGCTGACGATCAACGCGGGCAGCGGCACGAGCGGCCTCTCCTTCGCCAACGCCCCGGCCGGGGTGAAGGTCAACCTCTCGGGCACCTCGCAGACGGTGAACCTCCCCGATGCCGGAGTGGCGAGCGTGACGCTCCCACGCCTCAGCGTGTCGGGTGGTTGGGGGGGCTCGGTCGTGCTTCCCGCGAACATCACGACGGTCATCGGCTCACCCTTCGCCGACGTCATCATCGGCGTGACGGGTTCGATGATCGACGGCGGGACCGGCGCCGACGTGCTCGTCGGCATCGGCGGGGGTGTCACGATCAAGAGCGAAGGCACGGCGGTGATCGCGACGGGGCTGTCGGGGAGCCAGACCGGAAGTGACACCGTGACGTGCACGGGCGGCTCCTGCACGGTCGACTACGAGTGGATGACGCCCGACACCGCGAACGACGGGGTCACCGTCAACCTCCAGACCGGAGCGGCGCAGAAGTGCGGGTGGGCGCAGCTGAAAGCCGGTGAATCCGCCAGCTGTACCGCCTCGGGCACCGACACCTTGAGCGGGGTGACGACCGTCTTCGGCACGAGCGGGGCGGACAAACTCGTGGCCAACGCGGCCAATCAGACCCTGCAGGGGCTCGGCGGCATCAATATCGACAACAACCAGGACTCGATGACCGCGAGCTCCGCGGGCTACGACACCTTGGTAGGAGGAAACGGGGGAGGAGTGTTTCTCGGGAACGGCGGCGGCCACGACACCATGACCGGCGGCTCCGGGCCTGACACCTACTTCGCCCAGATCTTCAACGGCTCCGCCGAGACCACCACCCAGGCCTTCGACACGATCCAGATGGGCGGGCAGAACGACTTCGTCGAGGGCGACTCGTCGGACGCCTACAGCGGGCTGAGTAACGTCGCGCCTCAGACACTCGAGTACATCACCGGGTGGAACGGCTCAACGCCGATCGAGGCGCGGATCAGCCCGATACCGTGAAAAGAGTGGGCCGATGGCTTCAGTAATCGCGATCCTGCGCACCGAGCACCTGGAGATCACCCCGGGACGCTCGGTCGAGACGACGCTCACGGTCCACAACACCGGGACGATCGTCGAGCAGTTCACCGTCGCCGTCCTCGGCGAGGCCGCGGGCTGGGCGGGCGTCGAGCCCGCCGCGATCTCGCTCTTCCCGAACACCCAGCAGGACGTCACGGTCACCTTCGAGGCGCCGCGCGAGTGGCACATCCCGCCCGGCTCGGTCCCCTTCGGGGTGAAGGTGGTGCCGGCGAACGACCCCGAAGGCTCGGTCGTCGAGGAGGGCACCCTCGAGCTCGCCCCCTTCCAGGACATCAACGCCGAGCTGATCCCCGCCGTCGCCACCGCGAAGCGCAAGGGCAAGCTCGGGATGGCGATCGACTCGAAGAGCAACGTCCCGGTCCCGGTGGCGCTGCGCGGCCGCGACCCCTCGGACACCCTCGTCATCAACATCAAGCCCCGCCAGCTCGTGCTGCAGCCGGGGACGACGAGCTTCGCGAAGCTCACGATCGTCCCCCGCAAGCGCTACCTGCGCGGCCCCGAGAAGCAGGCGCGGTTCAAGGTCGGCGTCGAGCCCGAGGACGGCGAGCCGATCCTCCTCGACGCCACGCTCCTGCAGAAGGCGATGCTCCCGAAAGGGTCCTTCGCCGGCCTCGCGCTCCTCGCCGCGCTCGCCGGTTGGTTCCTCGTCATCCGCCCGACGGTGAAGAACGCGGCCGTCTCCGCGGTGCAGCCGGCCATCTCCTCCACCCAGAAGCAGACGGCCTCGGTCTCCCAACAGCTGACCAAGACCCAGGGCCAGGTGAGCGCGGTGAACAAGAAGGTGACCGCCGTCTCGACCGCCAAGGCGGCGACGACGACGACCTCGGCCGCCACCACGACGACCGCCGCCGCGACCACCACCACGGCGGCGACGGCCGGGAACTCCGGCTCGGGCTCGGGCTCCGGCTCCGGTTCGACGAGCTCGACGACCACGAGCGCTCCGACCACGACCACGACCACGACCACGACCACGCCGACGACGACCAGCGCCTCGACGACCACGACCACGACCACAACGCTCCCGGCCTCGGGCCCCTCGCTCAACATCGGGCCCTTCAACGACTCGTTGCCCGTCGTCGCCGCTCCCGGCCAGGTCCAGCAGGCCTCCTTCGTGATCCCCTCGGGTCAGACCTTCTCGCTCACCGACATCATCATGCAGAACGAGTTCGCGGTCGAGGGCAGTTCGCTGCAGGTCGGCATCCTCCCGCCGGGGGGGAAGACACCCTCGTACATCTTCGTGATGTCGCTCGCCTCGACGACGCCGGAGGACTTCTCGCTGAAGACGGGGATCAGCTTCCACCAGGGCGACACCCTCATCGCCAGCGTGAGCTGCGCGGCGGGGGGCACCCAGCCCTGCTCGACGACCGTGCTCTTCGACGGCACCGTGAACAACAACACGTGAGCCGGCGCTCCGGCGGGGCGAGGTGACGACCCCGGCCCAGGTCCGCGAGCTCGTCGAGACCGCCGACCAACGCTGGGAGACCCTCGAGGCGGAGGGGCGCACGTGGCAGGACCGCATCGCCGCCCGCGAGGCGGCGGTCGCGATGCGCCGCGAGCGCGGCGCGGTGATGCAGGTGCGGGCGCTGCGCGGCTCCTCGGTCCTCCCCCAGGGCCAACGCGAGCAGGGCTGGCACCTCTGGCGGGGCGGTGACGTCCTCGTCCGCAGCGAGTACGTGATCGGGCGGGAGCTGATCACCGTCGTCGGCCAGGGGCCCCGCTGGTGGCGGTGGTCGCCGACCCTCGGCCCGACGAGCGGCGGCGGCGTCGGTCGGCCCGTGCGCCTCATGCTCGGGCCCCCGGGGCTGCTCCTCACCCTCAGCGAGCTGCTCGGGCTGATGGAGTTCTCCAACGTCCGCTCGGTCACGGCGGCGATGCGGCCGGCGTTCAACTTCCGGGCCACGCCCGGCGCGGTCCGTCCGCGCGACCGGACGCTCCTGCGGGAAGCCGGCCCCGGCGCGGAGGAGTACGAGCTCACGATCGACGCCGAACGCGGCGTGCTGCTCGGCCTTTCGGCCTTCCACGGCGGCAACCCCTTCGTGCAGATGGAGGTGACCCGCGTCGTCTACGACGCGCCGGTGGCGCCGAACCTCTTCGCCCCCGAGAGTTCGGTCCCCGAGCACTTCGCCCCCGCACGCGCCGCGCAGCACGTCTCGCTCGACGGGGTGATGGAGAACCTCGAGTTCAACCCCCTCGTCCCCGAGCCCTCACCCTCCCCGGTGGCGCCGCACGTGCAGGTCTTCGAGGGCGACCGCCGCGGCCTCGGCCCCCGCCACGTCGTCTTTGCCTACGTCGTCGTCGACGAGCAGTTCGGCCGCGGCCAGCTGCGGCTCACCGAGGCGGCCAAGCCGCTCCTGCGCTCGGCGCACGACGACTGGCAGCCCGTCGCCGGTGTGGAGGTCTGTGATGAGAAGCACGGCCGGGTGCAGCGCCGGCGGGTCCGCAGCGAACGCGAGGGCGTGTACGTCGAGCTCGAGTCGTCGGTGCTCTCGCTCGCGCGGATGATGGAGATCCTCGACTCGCTCGTCCCCTACGACGCGCCCGAGTAGCGCTACTCGACGAGGATCTCGAACTGGCCGGGGTCCTCGATCACGATGACGCCGCCCCAGTCACAGATGCAGATCGAGGTGTCGTCGAGGGCGGGCAGGCCGCCCAGCATCGTGGTGACCGCACCGGGGAACCAGGGGTCGGTGACCATCGGCAGGCAGGGCATCGGGGTGAGCACCCCGAGCGCCGCCGCGGTGGCGGTGATCACCTCGGGGTTGAGCTCGCTCATGCACATCACGAAAGGCTCGATGTTGAGGATCGGGATCGAGTCCTCGATGTTCGCCGCCGGGAGGGGACAGAAGACGCCGGTGTCGGGGAGCACGTCCAAGACCGACGGCGACATCCCGAAGCTGCAGGTCATGATCGCCCCGGTGCAGACTTGGAAACCCATCCCGACCTCGCTTTCCCACGGGGAATCGTACTTCGCGGGGCGTGGCGACGACTGCCCGAGCCGCGGTGACGGGCGGGGGAAGGATGGCTCGTCGGCCGTCGGCCGGGTCACTACGATGAGGGCGTGGGTAAACCGAGCCCCTCGTGGGACGTAGCCCGCTGATGGCTCCAGAGATCCTGCACCTCTCGAGCATGGTCCACAGCCCGCTGCTCGATCGACGGGGTGACCGCATCGGCCGCATCGAGGACCTCATCGTCCGCCCCGGGGCCTCGGACCATCCGGTCGTCGGCGGCTTCGTGGCGAGCATCGGCGGGCGGGAGCTCTTCGTCCCGATCTCCCTCGTCTGGGAGCTGCGCCCGGGGCGGGTGCAGCTGCAGGGCGAGACGCTCAACCTCGGTCGCTTCGAGCGCCGCGCCGGCGAGCTGCTGCTCGTGCGCGACCTCGCCGGCCGCCACCTCATCAACCTCGTCGGGGCGCGGCTGATCTCTGCGAACGAGATCGAGCTCGCCTGCGTCGAGGGCACCTGGCAGGTCGTCGGCGTCGACCCCTCGGGCCGCGGGACGCTCCGCCGGCTCCTGCCGCGGCCCCTCGCACGCCGCGTCGGCCCCGGCAAGATCGTTGACTGGGCGAGCATCCAGCCCTTCTTGAGCCACGTGCCGACGGCCCGCCTGCGCATCCCCTACCGCAAGCTCGCGAAGCTGAAGCCGGCACAGATCGCCGACCTCGTCGAGGCCGCCTCCCACGAGGAGGGCGAGGAGATCATCGCCGCCGTCGGCCAGAACAACCGCGAGCTCGAGGCGGACGTCTTCGAGGAGCTCGACGAGGAGCACCAGCGGGAGTTCCTCATGAGCCGGAGCGACGAAGAGGCGGCGAGGCTGCTCGCCACGATGGAGCCCGACGACGCCGCGGACCTCATCGTCGACCTCGACCAGGAGCGGCGGATTCCGATCCTCGAGGCGCTACCGGCGCCCGTGCAGGCAAAGGTGCGGGCGCTCCTCAACTACAACCCCGAGACGGCCGGCGGCCTGATGACGCCGGACTTCCTGCTCCTCGCCGCGAGCGCGACCGTCGGCGAGGCGCTCGCCGCGCTGCGGGAGAGCAAGCTCCCCGAAGACGCCCTCGCAACGGTCTACCTCAAGGACGACGAGGGCGGCGTCGCCGGGATCGTGACCGCGGTCCGGCTCGTGAAGTCCGACCCCGCGGCGCGCCTCGCCGCCGTCGCCGAGAGCGACCCGGTCGTGCTGCGGACCGACGCCGACGTGCACGCCATCCAGCGGCGGATGTCGGACTACAACCTCTCGGCGCTCCCCGTCGTCGACGAGGAGCAGCACCTCGTCGGCGTGATCACCGTCGACGACGTGCTCGAGCTGCTGCTGCCGACGGGCTGGCGCCGCGACTACGGGATGACCGGCACCGGGGAGTGAGCCGCTGCGCCGCTCGCGGCGCTCCACGCCGACCGCGGAACCTCGCGGTGGGGCCCGGGCCCCCCTACGGGCGAGGAGTTGCGATCCGCAGCCGGTTTCCGTCGGGGTCCTCGAGGTCGCACTCACGGCCGGCCAGGCCGTCCTGGTCGATCGCGACAGCGAACTCCTCCGCCACCGCTTCGATGTCGTTGACGTAGAGGTGGATGAGGGTGCCGGGGCGTGCGTCACCCTGGTGCTCGGACAGGTAGATGCGGGCCCGCCCCCTGGCCACCGACACGAACCAGGGGAAACCCGGCTCGAATTGGTGCTCCCACTCCTTGGTGAAGCCCAGCCGGGCGTACCAGGCGATCGCGCGCCCCGCATCCTCGACGCGGAGCACGGGCACGACCGCCTCTTCTGCGGCACGAGGATATTTCCCCGAACGCGGTGGTCGCCCCGCGGCTCGGCGGCTCCCGGGGCACGCCGCGCCACGCCGGCCATCCCTCCGGAGCGTCTCGCTGCGGCGTGTGACGCCGAGGCGGTACCCTTTCGGCGCAAGAGCCGCACCTCGTTCGGTGAGGCGGCTCGTCGGACACAGGCCACTGACCCCACCTGTCGAGAGACACTCCGGGTCAGGACAGTCCACCCCGGACGAAGGGGTGGTCCAAAGTGGCTGGTCGCAAGACCTACGCCGGCGGGTGCCGAAGCTCTGACGAGAGAGGTGCGCCGCGACGCGTCGCGGCGATTCCGGTGCCCGCCGGGAGCCACCTCCCTCCGAGGTGAGGCGGAGACGGGCCGATGGAAGGAGAGGCACTGAGCGCCGACTGTTGGTTACCCGACCAGCCTGACGCGCCGGACGCCGAGGGAGCCGAACTGCAGTAGCGGCCCTCCCCGGACGCGGCGCGCGAGCACATGCCGCCGTACCCCGAGGGGAGGTGAACCGCCCATGACCGAGGACACGCGCCAGCGCGCCGACGCGCCGCGCCCGACAGACGAGCCCGCCACGGAGATCCGCGGCGCCTTCGGGACGGTCCGGGAGGACGAAGGCGGCCGCCGCCCGCTCCGCCGGCGACTGCTGAACCTCCTCGCCGTGGTCGGCCCGGGGATCATCGTGATGGTCGGCGACAACGACGCCGGCGGCGTCTCCACCTACGCGCAGGCGGGGCAGAACTACGGCCTCACGCTGTTGTGGACGCTGCCGCTCATCATCCCGGTGCTGATCGTCAACCAGGAGATGGTCGTCCGCCTCGGCGCGGTCACCGGTGTCGGCTACACGCGGCTGATCAGCGAGCGCTTCGGGAAGCGGTGGGCGCGCTTCTCCGTGGCCGGCCTTTTGGTGCTGAACTTCCTCACGATCGCGACCGAGTTCGCCGGGATCACCCTCGCCCTCGGCTACTTCGGGGTGAGCCGCTACCTGAGCGTGCCGCTCTCGGCGGCTGCGCTGATCGCGATGACGACGTCGGGGAGCTTCCGCCGCTGGGAGCGCTTCATGTTCGTCTTCGTCGTCGCCAACTTCCTCGTGATCCCCCTCGTCGTCTTCGCCCACCCGCACCTCGGGCCGATCGTCCACGGGTACACCCATCCGGCGGTGCTCGGTGGGGTGAACTCGACGGCGCTGCTGTTCATCATCGCCGTGGTCGGCACGACCGTCGCCCCCTGGCAGCTCTTCTTCCAGCAGTCGAACATCGTCGACAAGAAGATCACCCCCCGCTTCGTGAACTACGAGCGCGCCGACACGGTCCTCGGCTCGGGGGTGACGGTGCTCGCCGCGACGCTGCTCATCGCCAGCACGGCCTTCGCCTTCATGGGCCACCCGCACCTCTTCGGCCACTTCACCGACGGGCTCGGGGTCTCGCGCGGCCTCAACGCGACGCTCGGCAACGGCGCCGGGGCGCTCTTCGCGATCGTTTTGCTGAACGCCTCGATCATCGGCGCGGCGGCGGTCACCCTCACCACCACCTACGCGGTCGGCGACCTGTTCGGGATGCGCTCCTCGCTCGACCGCAGCTTCGGCGAGGCGAAGCAGTTCTACGCCTTCTTCACCCTCCTCGTCGTGGTGGCGGCGGGGATCGTGCTCATCCCGCACGTGAACCTCGGGCTGTTCATCCTCGCGGTGCAGGCCTTCGCGGGGATGCTCCTCCCCTCGACGACGATCTTCGCCCTTTTGCTCTGCAACGACCGCGAGGTGCTCGGGCCGTGGGTCAACCGCCCGTGGCTGAACGTCCTCGCGGGCATCGTGATCACCGTGCTGCTCGGGCTGTCGATGATCCTCATGCTGACCACGGTGGACTCGCAGGTCCCGACGAGCGTGCTCGGCGCGATCCTCGTCGTCTTCTTCCTCGCCGGGATCGTCGTCGGGATCCTCCTCGGCCGCCACAGCGCGATCGAGGAGCGCACCCTCGGGCCGGTCGGCCGCCAGGGACGCGAGCACTGGCACATGCCGGCCGCCGCCCTCCTCGCCCCGATGGCGATGACGCGCGGCCGCAAGGCGGTGCTGCGCGGCCTCATGGGCTACCTCGTGCTCTCGATCGTCCTCCTCCTCGCGAAGGCGATCTCGCTCGGCCTCGGCCACTGAGAGCGCCGCGGTTGCGGCCCGGGCGGCGAACGGGCAGCGTGTGCGCGTGACTGCGACGGACCGAGGGGAGGCGCGCGGCTCGCAGCGGCCGCTGCGCGTCGCCTTCCTCGTCTACCGGGGCAACCCGCACTGCGGCGGCCAGGGCGTTTACACCCGTCACCTCACCGCTGCGCTCTCCCGCCTCGGCCACGCCGTGACGGTCTTCGCCGGCCAGCCCTACCCCGAGCTCGCCGACGGGGTGGAGCTCGTGCGCGTCCCCTCCCTCGACCTCTACCGCGACGCCGACCCCTTCCGTCGGCCGCGCCGGCGCGAGCTCACCTCGGCGGCCGACCTGCTCGAGCTGGCGACGATGCGCAGCGGTGGCTTCGGTGAGCCGCGGACCTTCTCGCGGCGCGTCGCCGCCGAGCTCGCGCGGCGCGCCGGCGCCTTCGACCTCGTGCACGACGACCAGTGCCTCGGCGACGGCCTGCTCGGGGTGCTCGCCGCGGGGACGCCGGTCCTCGCCTCGATCCACCACCCGATCGCGATCGACCGCGCCGTCGACCTCGCGCACGCCGAGGGGCGGCTGCGGGCGCTCTCGGTCCGCCGCTGGTACGGCTTCTCGGCGATGCAGCGGAGGGTGGCGGGGCGGCTGCCGCTCCTGCTCACCGTCTCGGAGTCGTCGCGGCGCGACATCGTGCGCGAGATGGGCGTCGCCGACGAGCGCCTCGTCGTCGTCCCCGTCGGCGTCGACACCGCGATCTTCCGCCCCCTCCCCGGCGTCGCCCGCGCGCCGGGGCGGCTGATCACCACGGCGAGCGCGGACGTGCCGCTGAAGGGGCTCGTGCCCCTCCTCGAGGCGCTCGCCAAGCTGCGCGTCGAGCACGAGGAGGCGCACCTCGTCGTGATCGGCCGGCCGCGCGCCGAGAGCGGCGTGCCCGCGACCCTCGAGCGGCTCGGCCTCGCCGACGCGGTGACCTTCTTGAGCGGGATCTCCGACGAGGAGCTGGTGCGCGAGTACGCACGCGCCACCCTCGCGGTGGTGCCCTCCCTCTACGAGGGCTTCTCGCTCCCCGCGGTCGAGGCGATGGCCTGTGCGGTCCCGCTCGTCGCGACGACCGGTGGGGCCCTTCCCGAGGTGGTCGGCCCCGACGGTGGGACGGGGCGCCTCGTCGCCCCCGACGACCCGGGCGCCCTCGCGCTCACGATCGGCGGGCTCCTCGACGACGAGGCGGCGCGCGCCCGCCTCGGCGCGGCCGGGCGCGAGCGCGTCGCAGAGCGCTTCAGCTGGGAGCGCTGCGCCGAGGGGACGGTCGCCGCCTACCGTCGCCTGCTCGCGGGGAGCCGCGGTTGCTGACCGTCGAGCCCTCGCTCCTCAAGGTGCTGCCGGGGGAGCGGGTGCTCGACCTCGGCTGCGGCGGCGGCCGCCATGCCTACGCCTTCCTCCGCGAGGGCGCGGAGGTCGT
This sequence comes from Acidimicrobiales bacterium, assembly GCA_035533595.1. Taxonomy (NCBI): domain Bacteria; kingdom Bacillati; phylum Actinomycetota; class Acidimicrobiia; order Acidimicrobiales; species Acidimicrobiales bacterium. The sequence continues at coordinate 18,926 of DATLTN010000033.1, read as the reverse complement.
CGCGCTCGACGCCTCCCTCGAGGAGCCACCCGCCGTCGCGGCGATGGTGCGGGCGATGCGCGCCGCCGGGGAGCTGGCCGCGACCCCGGCCTCGGCGGCGCTCTCCGCTGATGCCCGTCTCCTGCCCTTCGCGGCCGCGAGCTTCGACGTCGTCGTCGCCTCCGAGGTCCTCGAGCACCTGGCCGACGACGGGGCCGCGATCGCAGAGGTGCTGCGGGTGCTCCGCCCCGGCGGCCGCCTCGCCCTCTCGGTGCCGCGGCGGGGCCCCGAGCGGGTGAACTGGGCGCTCTCACGGGAGTACCACGGCGTCGAGGGGGGCCACCTCCGCATCTACCGCCGGCGTGAGCTCGAGGCGCGCCTCGCCGGTGCGGGCTTCCGCCTCCTCGCCCGCCGCTACCGCCACGGGCTGCACTCCCCCTACTGGTGGCTGCGCTGTGCGGTCGGCGTGGGACGCGAGGACCACCCGCTCGTCGCCGCCTACCACCGCTTCCTCGTGTGGGACATCGTCGCCCGCCCGCGCCTCACCCGCGCCCTCGACGCCGTGCTCAACCCGCTGATCGGCAAGAGCCTCGTCCTCTACCTGGAGCGGCCGGCGTGAGGCGCGCCCCCGACCGCGGCGCGCTCGCCTCCTCGATCCTGCGCGCGCAGGCACCTTCGGGGATGATCTGCTGGTTCCCGGGCGGCCACGCCGACCCCTGGAACCACGTCGAGGCGGCGATGGCGCTCGCCGTCTCCGGCCGGCGCGCCGCGGCGACCGCCGCCTACCGCTTCCTCCTCGCGAGCCAGCGCGCCGACGGCAGCTGGCCCGCCTACACCGCGGCGGACGGCTCGGTCGAGGAGGCGCGCGCCGACACCAACGCCTGCTGCTACCTCGCGACGGGCCTCTGGCACCAGCACCTCGTGACCGGCGACGCGCAGCTGCTCGAGGAGGCCTTCCCGGCGATGGAGGCCGCCCTCGACTTCGCGCTCGGCCACCGGCGGGCGGGGGGCCTCCTCTCCTGGAGCGTCGAGGGGGAGGCCGGGGCGCCCGCCTCGCTCCTCGCCGCGAGCTGCTCGGTCGTGCGCAGCCTCGAGGCCGCGCTGCGGGTCGCGGCGCTGCTCGGGGCGCGCCGCGACGAGTGGGCGGCGGCGCGCGCCGCGCTCGCGGCGGCGGTGCGCGCGCCGGCGGGGCGCTTCCTCGACAAGGGCGAGTTCGCGATGGACTGGTACTACCCGGTCCTCTCGGGGGCGCTCAGCGCCGCCGAGGGGCGACGCCTGTTGGCGGCGCGCTGGGGGGAGTTCGTCGTGCCGGGCGCCGGGGTGCGCTGCCGGACCGACCGCCGCTGGGTGACCACCGCCGAGAGCGCGGAGCTCGCGCTCGCGCTCGTCTCGGTCGGCAGGCGGCGGCGCGCGGCGCGGCTGCTGGCACTGCTCGCCGACAAGGAGGCACCCGGCGGCGGCTACCTCACCGGCCTCGTCTACCCCGAGCGGGCGAGCTTCCCCGAGGGCGAGGTCTCGAGCTACTCGGCCGCCGCGGCGCTCCTCGCCGCCGACGCGCTCGCGGGCGGCGCCACCGCGGCGCTCTTCGCGCCGATGCGGCGCAGCACGCGCAGCGAGCCGCAGGAGGACTCCTCCTCGGCGGCGTACTCGCCGCTCGCCAGCGCCTCGAGGTAGCAGCGCCAGGGCGCCTCACCGCCCCCCACGCCCTCGGGGAAGACGTCGTGGAAGACGAGCAGCCCCCCGCCGGCGAGGTGCGGCCCGAAGCCGGCGAGGTCGGCGCGGCAGGCCGCGAGGGCGTGCCCGCCGTCGATGAAGACCAGGCTGAGCGGCGTCGCCCAGTGGGCGGCGACGCGCGCCGAGTCGCCGACGAGGCCGACGACGAGGTCCTCCGCGCCGGCCGCGACGACCGCCCGCCGCCAGGCGCCGAGGGTGTCGAGGCGCCCGCTCGCGGGGTCGAGGTGGGAGGGGTCGTGGTCGGGCCAGCCCGCCTGCATCTCCTCCGAGCCGTGGTGGTGGTCGAGGCTGTAGAGGAGGGCGTCGCTGCCGACGATGCCGGCGGCGAGGAAGAGGGTCGAGCGGCCGAGGTAGGAGCCGATCTCAAGGAGCGGGCCGAGGCCGCTCGCCGCGGCGCGCCGCCCGGCGGCGACGAGGGCGAGCGCCTCGTCGCGGGGGAGAAAGCCTTTGGTCGCCTGCGCGGCGGCGAGGAGCGCCGACCGGCGGCGGTCGTCGGTGCTCATCAGGCGACCTCGACGACGCTCCAGATCCCGAGGCCGAGGAGGGCGAGCCCGGAGAGGCGGCGGACGACGGTGAGGGGGACGACGCGCGTCAGCGTCCGCCCGGCGACGACGCCGACCCCGGAGATGAGGATGAAGCCGACGGCCGCACCGACAAAGACGCTGAGCGGGTCACGCGAGCGCGCCGAGAGGTTGGCGACGAGCACCTGGGTGAGGTCGCCGAACTCCGCCAGCGCGACGATCAGGAAGCTCGCGCCGACGATGCGCAGCGAGCGCTCGCTGACGACGGTCGTCGACGCGGTCGTGCCGGCGGCGAGCTCCTCCTCCGCCTCGGCGAGCTTGCCCGCCTCCGCCTCGACCGCCTCCTCCTTGGTGAAGAGCAGGTAGGCGGCGCCGCCGAGGAAGAGGAGGGCGACGATCGCGCCGACGACGCGGTGCGGCAGGAGCGCGAGCAGGCGGCCGGCAAGGACGGCGATCCCCGCCTGCAGGATGAGCCCAGAGGCCGCCCCCAGCCAGACCGGCAGGGGGTGGTGGCGCGTCGAGAGGACGACCGCGGAGATGAAGGTCTTGTCCGGCAGCTCGGCCGGGATGACGAGTGCGAAGGTCGCCGCCGCGAGGCCGAGGTTCACCCCACCGTCGCGCCGAGGGTCAGCGCGAGGCCACCGCGGACGGCCTGGCCGAAGTTGACGTTCACCTGCAGGCGCTCGAGGCTCTGCGCGACGAGGCGGTGGCGGGGGCCGATGACGTTGCGGTCGACGAAGGCCTTCGCCTCGGCGAGCAGCTGCGGTCGCCCCCGCTCGTCGAGCGCCACCAGGCCGGCGAGGCCGTCCAGCATGCGGTGGATCGAGTTGTCCGGGAAGCGCGCCGTGAGCTCGGCGAAGTGCTCGGTGATGAAGGCGAAGGTGGCCGGGCCGCCCTCACGGCTGCGGAGCAGCCCGGCGAGCAGGTAGGGGGCGTTCTGGCTGCGGATCTCGGTGCGGCAGAGCTCACGGACCTCGGCGGCGAGCGCGGCGTTGCGCAGGTTCGCGAGGCAGTTGAGATGGCGGATCTCGTCCGCCGGGCTGTCGGGGCGGCGGTAGCGCTCGAGGATCGCCTCGAACTCCGGGCGCGTCGCGTGCGCTGCGACGACGGCGAGGACCGCGGCGGCGAGGTCGGCCGGGACGGCCGCGGCCCCCCCGTGGTCGGCGGCGAAGAGCGCCCGCGAGCGGGAGAGCACGAGCGGGTCGGTGCCGAGTGTCCCGAGCGCGGCGATGAGCGAGGAGCGGAGCAGGGGGGTCTGCTCCTCCTCGCCCTTCTTGGGCTCGAAGCCGACCTCCTCGAGGACCGGGCCGAGAAGGCGGCGGGTGAAGCCCGAGAGCGTCTCGCGGTCCTCCTCCTTGCAGACGAGGTCGAGGAGGGCGAGCGCGCCGATCACGATCGACCAGACGTTCGGGTCGCGCTCGGCTCCGAGGTGGCCGACGAGGGAGAGGAAGCCCGACAGCTCGCCGCGCCCGGAGAGAGCGACGGCCCAGCCGTCGGCCACGAGGTTGTAGCGCTCGCCGGCGGCGAGCTCGTCGTAGTGCTCGACGAGCTCGCCCTGCAGGGCGGCGTCGTAGCTCAGGCGGTAGAAGCCGGCGCCACCCGAGTTCACGACGAGCGGCCCCTCGGCCGCGTCGAGTTCCGCGCCCTTGTGGTCGAGGAGGAGGCGCTCCTCCTTTTTCTTGCCGAGGGGGCGGGCGATGATCGGCACGATCCAGTCCCGGCCGATGGCCGACTCGCCACCGGGCTCCACGGTGCGCAGGTAGGCGAACGGCTCCTCTGTGAGGGCGACCTTCCCTCCCTTGGCCTTGCGCGAGGCGCGCACGAGCGGGTAGCCGCCCTGGAAGATCCAGCTGTCCATCACCTCGCGCACGGGCTCTTTGGCCTCCGCCTCGATCGCGTCCCAGAGGTCGGTCGTCTCGGTGTTCCCGAACTGGTTGGCCTTCAGGTAGCGGCGGACCCCCGCCCGGAAGCGGCTCCTGCCGAGGTAGCTCTCGAGCATCCACAAGACGCCCGCGCCCTTCTCATAGGTGAGCACGTCGAACATCGCCGCCGCCTCCTCGGGGTGGACGACGGGGTACTCGACGGGGCGGGTGCTGTGCAGGCCGTCGACGCCGAGCGCGGCGGACTTGGAGCGCGAGAAGTCGACGAAGGTCTCCCACTCGGGGTGGTAGTCGTCCTGGCAGCACAGCGCCATGAAGGTGGCGAAGGCCTCGTTCAGCCAGATCCCGTTCCACCAGCGCATCGTCACGAGGTCGCCGAACCACATGTGGGCGAGCTCGTGCTCGACGACCTCGGTGAGGCGCTGCAGCTCGCTGCGCGCGGTGTCCTCCGGGTCGGCGAGGAGGATGGCCTCGCGGAAGGTGATGCAGCCGAGGTTCTCCATCGCGCCCGCCGCGAAGTCCGGGACGGCGACGAGGTCGCACTTCTCGCCGGGGTAGGGGAGGGCGAAGTACTCGGCGTAGAAGCGCAGCGCGTGCGCCGCGGCGTCGATCGCCGGTCTGGTGAGGCGCTCCTTGCCGGGGACGTGCACGACGCGCACGGCGATCCCGTCGACGTCGACGGGGGCCGTCGCGACGAGCGGCCCGACGACGAAGGCGACGAGGTAGGTGGACATCTTCACCGTGTCGCCGAAGCGCACCCGCACGTGGCCGTCCTCGAGGGTCTCCCGGCCGATCTCCGGGCCGTTCGAGATCGCGAGCAGTCCCGGCGCGACGTCGAGGGTCACCGAGAAGACTGCCTTGTAGGCGGGCTCGTCGAAACAGGGAAAGGCGCGCCGGGCGTCGGTCTCTTCGAACTGGGTGGTGGCGATCGTGCGCTCGAAGCCCGAGTCGTCGGTGAAGGTGCTGCGGTAGAAGCCGCAGAGCTTGTCGTTGAGCTCCCCCGAGAAGCGGCAGACGAGGGTGTACGGGCCGGGCGCGATGCGGGCGCCGGGGCTGAGCTCGACCATCTCGTGCTCGGGGTCGGCCTCGATGGAGAGCGGCCGCGTCGCCTCGCCGGCGTGCGCGTCGCCGGTGCTCGCCCACCCGGCGCGCAGCGCTGCGTCGCTCACCTGCAGCTCGTTCGCGTTCAGCACCACGACGTCGGTCTCGGCGACGACCTCGACCTCGATGACCGCCGTACCGGTGAAGGTGGCCTCCTCGAGGTTCGGCACGAGGTGGAGCTCGTAGCGCTCCGGGCGGATCGCGTCGGGGAGGCGGAACTCGTCGCGGGGAGCGCTGGTCGTCATTTCGTCGAGGCTACCGCCGGTCCCGGCCGATATCCTCCCCGCCTATGGACCAGGAAACCCCGCTCTTTCCGCCCGCAGCCGCACGGCCCCACGACGTCCTCTGCGTCGGGACCGCGCTCGTCGACCTGCTCGCGCACGCCTCGGTCGAGGCCGTCGCCGCGCTCGGCCTCAACCCCGGGGGGATGACCCTCGTCGACGATCAGGCGGCGACCGCGATCCGCGCCGCTCTCGGCATCGAGCGGGCGGTCTCGGGGGGCACGGTGGCGAACACCGCGGCAGGCATCGCGGCCCTCGGCGGGAGCCCCGCCTACCTCGGCGCGGTGGGTGCGGACGAGCTCGGCGCCCGCTTCGCCACCGACCTCGAGGAGGCGGGAGTGCGGGCGGTGCTCGAGGTCAGAGAGGGTCAGGGCAGCGGCAGCGGTGCCTGCCACGTGATCGTCACCCCTGACGCGCAGCGGACGATGGCGACGAACCTCGGCGTCTCCGGGCAGCTCTCGGCGCGCTTCGTCGCCGAGTCGGGCCTCGTCGCCGAGGCGCGCTTCGTCTACTTCGACGGCTACCTCCTCGACTTTCCCGACGCCTCGGCGCTCGTCACCACCCTCCTCGAGGAGGCGCGCGGCGCGGAGAGCCGCGTCGCCTTCGGCCTTGCCGACCCTTTCGCCGTCGGTCGCCACCTGGAGACGATGCGCACCCTCGTCGGCGAGGTGGACCTCGTGTTCTGCAACGAGGAGGAGGCGATGGCCCTCTCGGGGGCCGCGGCGCTCCCCGAAGCCCTCGACTTCCTCACCCACCCCGAGCGGGTGAGCGTCGTCACCCGCGGCCCCCTCGGGGCGGTGGTCGTCACCGCGCAGGGACGGGTCGAGGTCGACGCGGTGCCCGTTCCCGAGGTGCGCGACGTCACCGGAGCGGGCGACCTCTTCGCCGCCGGGGTGCTCTTCGCGGCCGCCCGCGGCGACGGCCCGCGGCGCGCCGCGGCGCTCGGCGCGACGCTCGCGGCCGAGGCGATCAGTCACCTCGGGGCGCGCCCCGAGGTCGATCTCGCCGACCTCGTCACGCGGGCCGACCTCGCCTGAGTCCAGCCGGCGCGGGGCTCAGGCGGGCGCGAACGGCCGGGCGCGCGACATCCCGACCTCCGTCAGTACCTTCAGGGTCCACCGCGTCACGCCCGCGCTCTATGGCCGGTTCGAGGTGCCACCGAGATCCGCGCCGGTGTCGCTGCACCAGAAAAGGCACTCTTCGGCACCGTCTACCTGCTCATTGCCACGACGGGCCACGGCTCGCTCCCGGAGATCGAGATCCCGGACGCTTTCGACCTCGAGAACCTCTATTCCTGGGTCGACCGCATCGCTTCTGCCCGCCGGCGAACGCCCACTGCCCGCCATCTGGCTGTGCTCGGGCCTCCCCGACCAGAAGTGGACGCCCCACAAACTTCGGAGGTGAGCTTCGCCGCACTCGAGGCGCCGAGCTCGTAGCCTCGATGGCCGATCAGCTGTCGGGGGCCTCGTCCTCGGCAGGGAGGAAGGGCAGGTCGAGGTCGGCGAGGCGGACGAGCGCCGAGGCGATCCAGCGCGCGAGGCCCCGCACCTGATCGTCGAGCTTCTCGGGGTGCTCGAGGATCGCCTCCTCGAGGTGGCATGCCCCCTGGTAGGCGACCTCGATCGCCGACGCGGCGCTCGTCCCCGCGGCGTCGTAGACCTGCTCGACCGTCGGTCCGCTCCGCTCGAGGACCTCCTCGCCGATGCGCGGCTCGTCGGTCCCGAGCGCGCCGAGGACGCGCCCCGGGTCGGGCGGCGAGGCGAGGCGCTGGACGCGCATCGCCACCTCGACGATGAGCTCGGGACGGTCCGTGAGCGGCTCGCCGATCGACCACGAGCGATAGGCGCTCTGGCTCCACGTCGGCCACTCGAGGCTGAGATCGGCACGTACGCGCGGCGGCGTCTGCTCGCCGGGAAGGGAGTAGGAGGTCTCGAAGGAGAGGTCGCCGAGGAAGACGTCGATCTGGAATCGCTCTTCGACCGCCTGCTGCTCGAGGAGCGCGCCCTCGAGCGCCTCGCGGATCGCGCTGATGACGTCGAGGAGGATGTGGTCGATCATCTCGCTCGGAGGCTACAAGATGGGCGAGTGGACAACCCCTGGCTCGAGCGTCGCGTCTTCGCCTTCGCGCACCAGGCGGGCGCGAAGGAGGCGCCTTCCTCGACGCTCTACGCCGTCGAGGAGGCGCTGCGCGCCGGTGCCGACGCGATCGAGCTCGACCTCCACCCGAGTGCCGACGGGGTGCTCTTCGTGGGCCACGACGCCACCGTGGACGCGACGACCGACGGGCACGGGTCGATCGCCTCGCTGCCCGCGGCGGCGATCGCGGCGCTCGACGCGGCGTACCACTTCAGCCCCGGCCGCGGTGCCGTCGGCGCGGAAGAGGAGGCGCCGCGGCCCTTCCGCGGGCGTGCCGCGAGCGACGAGCGCTTCCGCCCGCTTTCGCTGCGTCGCCTCCTCGAGGCCTTCCCCGGGCTCCCGCTCAACCTCGACATCAAGGAGGGGCCGCCGCTCGTCGCGGCCTACGAGGCCGAGGTGGCGGCGCTGCTCGCGGAGTTCGGCCGGCGCGACGACGTCATCGTCACCTCGTTCTCCGACGAGTCCACCGAGCGCTTCCGGGCGCTCGCGCCCGGCGTCGGCACCTCGCCCGGGGCGAGCGCGCTCACCTCGTTCGTGCAGGCGGTGCGCCACGGCCAGCAGCCGGATCCCGCGATCCGCGGCCACGTGGCGCTGCAGGTGCCGCTCTCCTACGCAGGGGTGCGGATCGTCGACGAGCAGCTCGTCGACGCCGCGCACCGCAACGGCCTCGCGCTGCACGTCTGGACGGTCGACGAGGAGGCCGACATGGAGCGGCTCGTCGACGAGGGCGCCGACGGCATCATGACCGATCGACCGAGCGTCCTCAGCGCGCTGCTGCGTCGCCTCGGGGTGGACTACCGCCGCGGCGCGTGAGCCGCGGCCTGCCGCACGGGGTCAGCCGCGACCCGCGTTCGGCTTCTTGCCGTGGTTGGCCTTCTTCTTCTTGGAGAGCTTGCGCTTGTTCGTTCGCTTCGACATGAGGCCAGTCAGTGTAGCTGAGCAGCAGCTGTAGCCTGAGGGCGATGGAGCGCATCGGACTGGTCGGCCTACCCAACGCCGGGAAGTCCCAGCTGTTCAACGCCCTCACCGGGGCGGGCGTGGCGGTCGCCCCCCACCCCTTCACCACGACAGAGAGCGCGATCGGGGTCGCGCACGTCCCCGACGAGCGCCTCGACGCGCTCGCCACGATGAGCGAGTCGAAGAAGGTCGTCGAGGCGGGCGTCGAGCTCGTCGACATCGCGGGCCTCGTCGCCGGCGCGGAGCGCGGCGAGGGGCTCGGGAACCGCTTCCTCGCCGGGATCCGCGAGGTCGACGCCCTCTGCTTCGTGCTGCGCAGCTTCGCCGACGAGGCGGTCCCCGGCTCGAACGACCCCGTCGAGGCCCTCGGGATCCTCGAGATCGAGCTCGTCCTCGCCGACCTCGCGACGGTGGAGGGCCAGCTCGAGCGCTCGAAGAAGGCGGCGCGGGTGAACCCGGTGCTCGCCGGGGCGACCGGCGCGATGGAGGCGGCGCGCGACGCGCTGCAGAGCGGCGTCCCGCTTTACCGCTCCGAGCTCTCCGCTGAGGACCGGGAGGCGCTCGTCCCCCTCTTCCTCCTCACCAACAAGGCCTTCTTCTGCGTCGTGAACATCGGCGAGGACGAGATCGGCGACGAGCAGGTCACCAAGGCCGTGCGCGAGGAGCTCGGCCCCGCGGCGAACATCGTCCCGGTCTGCGTGCAGCTCGAGGCAGAGGCGGCGCTGCTCACCGCCGAGGAGCGGAGCGAGCTCATGGAGGGCCTCGGCCTCGGGGCGGGGGCGATCCCACGGGTCGCGCAGGCGGCCTTTGCCGGCATCGGCCGGAGCGTCTTTTTCACGACCGGCCCCGACGAGTCGCGCGCCTGGACCTTCCGGACCGGCGCGCACGCCCCGGAGTGCGCCGGGGTGATCCACTCGGACCTGCAGCGCGGCTTCATCCGCGCCGAGGTGATCCACTACGACGAGCTCCTCGAGATCGGCTCCTGGAACGGTGCCAAGCAGGTCGGCAAGCTCCGCCTCGAGGGGAAGGACTACGAGGTCCTCGACGGTGACGTCCTCGAGATCCGCTTCAACGTCTGAGCCCTCCCCCCGCGCGCGGCGGTGGGCGGGTCGCGGCCGCTGATGGCCTGGCTGCTGCGGCGCGGCGAGGTGCTCGCGAGCCTCGAGGTCGCGCACGACGTGAAGGCGCGCCTGCGCGGCTACGCGGGGCGCGAGGACGACCGCTCGGTGCTGCTCCTCCAGCCGGCGCGCAGCGCGCACTCGATCGGCTCCCACGCCCGCCTCGACGTCGCCTATCTCGACCGTGAGCTCTCGGTGCTGAAGACCCGCGACCTCGCCCCCTTCCGTCTCGCCCCTCCCAACCGTCACAGCGCGGCGGTGCTCCTCGCCGGCTGCGGCGCCTTCGAGCGCTGGGGCCTGCGCGTCGGGGACCAGCTCGAGGTGAGGAGCTGAGCGAGGAGGCTCGGGGCGCGCTCGTCGTCGTCGCCACGCCGATCGGCAACCTCGGCGACCTGAGCACGCGGGCCGCCGGGGCGCTGCGCGAAGCGGACCTGATCTGCTGCGAGGACACCCGCCATTCTGGGCGCCTCCTCGCGCACCTCGGGATCGTCCCCCGTCGCCTGCTCTCGCTGCACGCCCACAACGAGGCGGCGCGCCTCGACGAGGTCCTCTCGGCCCTCGCCGGGGGGGCGAACGTCGCCCTCGTCTCCGATGCAGGCACCCCCCTCGTCTCAGACCCCGGTGCCCGGCTGGTCGCGGCGGCAATCGCCGCCGGCCACCGGGTGCTCGCCGTGCCCGGTGCCTCGGCGGCGCTCGCCGCGCTCGTCGTCTCGGGGCTCGCGGGGCGCTTCTGTTTCGAGGGCTTCCTCCCCCGCAAGGGCCCCGAGCGCCGGAGCCGGCTCGCCGCGCTGGCCGCCTCCGAGGCGGTGAGCGTGCTCTACGAGGCGCCGGGACGCGTCGCCGCGACGCTCGCCGAGCTCTCCGCCTGCTGCGGGCCGGAGCGCAGGGTGGCGGTCTGTCGCGAGCTCACCAAGCTCCACGAGGAGGTCTTCCGCGGCAGCCTCGCCGAGGCCTGCGGCGCGCGCCTGGTCACCGAGCCGCGTGGCGAGTACGTGCTCGTCCTCGACAAGGCGGAGGCCGTCGCGGTCGACCCCGAGGAGCGCTTCGAGGCGCTCGGCCTGCTCCTCGGCGCCGGCTTCAGCGCCCGCGACGCGGTGCGCGCCGTCGAGGCGCTCTACGGCGGGGCCCACCGTGAGCTCTACGAGCGGGCGATCGCCCTCGGCGCCGCGCCTCGCACCGGGGGTGGCGCGGGCTGATCGGTACCATCAACAGATGGCCGAGCGGTACTTCCAGACGACGCCGATCTTCTACGTGAACGACCGGCCGCACCTCGGCACCGCCTACACGGTGGTGGTCGCCGACGCGCTCGCCCGCTGGCACCGCCTGATCGGTGACGACGTCTTCTTCCTCACCGGCACGGACGAGTACGGCCTGAAGGTGGCGCGCGCCGCCGCCGAGCGGGGCCTCTCCCCGAAGGCGTGGGTCGACGAGGCCTCGGAGTGGTTCCGCAAGGCCTGGGCCGAGCTCGGCATCACCAACGACGCCTTCATCCGCACTACCGACCCCGAGCACGAGGTCGCGGTGCGCGAGTTCATCCAGACCGTGCACGACAACGGCCACATCTACAAGGGCGAGTACGCCGGTTGGTACTGCGTCTCGTGTGAGAACTACTACACCGACGAGGAGCTCCTCGAGGGCCAGCGCTGCCCGATCCACGAGCGGGCCGTCGAGTGGCTGACCGAGGAGAACTACTTCTTCCGCCTCTCGAGCTTCACCGACGCCCTCCTCGAGTGGTACGCCGCGCACCCGCAGGCCGTGCTCCCGGCGAGTCGCCGCAACGAGGCGCTCGGCCTCATCCGCCAGGGCCTCGAGGACATCTCGATCACCCGCACGAACTTCGACTGGGGGGTGCGCGTCCCCTTCGACGAGCAGCACGTCGTCTACGTCTGGTTCGACGCGCTCGTGAACTACATGACCGCCGTCGGCTACGGCGTCGACCCGGCGCGCTTCGCGAGCTGGTGGCCGGCGGTCCACCACCTCGTCGGCAAGGACATCGTGAAGTTCCACTGTGTCTGGTGGCCGGCGATGTGCATGGCCGCCGGTCTCGAGCCGCCGCACACCGTCGTCGCGCACGGCTGGCTGCTCGTCGGCGGGACCAAGATGTCGAAGTCGCGCGCCAACCAGATCGACCCCGTCGAGCTCGCCGGGGAGGTCGGCCTCGACCCCCTCCGCTACCACCTGCTGCGCGACGTCACCCTCGGCGCGGACGGCGACTTCACCTACGAGGGCCTCATCGGCCGCTACAACGCCGACCTCGCCAACAACCTCGGCAACCTGCTGGCGCGCGTCAGCACGGTCGTCACCTCCAAGTGCGAGGGCGTCGCCCCGCCGCCCTCCGCCGAGGCCCGGCTGGCGGGGGTGGCGGCCGAGGTGATCGCCGCGGCGCGTGACGCCTGGGCGCGCAGCGCCCCCCATGAGGCGCTCGAGGCCACCTGGCAGCTCATCCGGGAGACCAACGCCGAGCTCGAGGCGCGCGAGCCGTGGAAGCTCCCTCCCGGTGACGAGGTCGCCGCGGTGCTCGGGGATGCCCTCGAGGCGCTGCGCCTCACCGCCCTCCTCGCCTACCCGGCGATCCCGGACTCCGCCCTCGAGATCTGGCGGCGCCTCGGCTTTTCCGGCTCCCCCGCCGACCACGGTGCCGGCGAGCCGACCTCCGGCGTCCTCGCCTGGGGCCTCGGTGAGGGCGGCCAGGTCGTCGAGAAGGGCGACCCGCTCTTCCCCCGCCGTCAGCTCTAAGGGCTGCCGAGATGTGGACCGACAGCCACTGCCACGTCCACGACGAGGAGGCACCGGCCGAGACCGTCGCCCGTGCCGTCGCCGCCGGTGTCGACCGGATGATCTTCATCGGCACCGGCGAGTCCTCCTCGGCGCGCGCGCTCGACCTCGCGGGCGAGCTCGGGGGGGCCGGGGCCACCCTTTACGCGACCCTCGGGCAGCACCCCCACGACGCCTCGCGGGGCACCACGGCGATCGCGGCGCTCGCCGACGAGCTCGCCGCGAGCGGGCGCCTCGGCGTCATCGGCGGCGCGGTGGCGATCGGCGAGTGCGGCCTCGACTACCACTACGACCTCTCGGCACGCGAGGCGCAGCGCCGGGCCTTCGCCGAGCAGATCGCCATCGCCCGGGCGCACGACCTCGCGGTGGTGGTGCACACCCGCGAGGCCTGGGACGACACCTTCGGCGTGCTCGCCGAGGCGGGGGTCCCCGAGCGCCTCGTCATCCACTGCTTCACCGGCGGCCCAGGGGAGGCGCGACGCTGCCTCGAGCTCGGCGCCTACCTCTCCTTCAGCGGCATCGTCACCTTCAAGAACGCCGGGGAGGTGCGCGAGGCGGCGGTGCTGTGCCCCGCCGACCGACTCCTCACCGAGACCGACGCCCCCTATCTCGCCCCCGTCCCGCACCGCGGCAGGCCGAACGAGCCCGCCTTCGTCACCGTCGTCGGCGAGGCGCTCGCCGCGCTGCGCGGCGCTTCCCCCGAGGCGCTCGCCGCGACGAGCGCCGAGAACGCGACGCGCGCCTTCGCGCTGCCCGCTTGAGCCGCCCACCGGGCCGCGCCGAGCTCCGGCGGCTGCTCGAGGAGGCGGGCATCGAGCCCTCCCGCGCCCTCGGCCAGAACTTCGTCGTCGACCCGAACACTCTCGAACGCATCGTCCGACTGGCAGGGATCGCCCCCGGCGAGGCGGTGCTCGAGATCGGGGCAGGAGTGGGCTCGCTCACGCTCGCGCTCGCCGGCGCGGGGGCGCGGGTCACCGCCTTGGAGCTGGACCGCCGCTTGCTGCCACTCGCGCGCGCTGTCGTCGGCGACGCGGCGACGATCGTCGAGGCCGACGCGCTGCGCGCAGACCTGCGGAGCCTGCTCGGCGGCGAGGAGCGCGTCGCCGTCGTCGCGAACCTCCCGTACAACATCGCGACGCCGCTCGTGCTGAGGATCCTGGAGGAGCTCCCCGAGGTCTCCCGCCTCTTGGTCATGGTGCAACGCGAGGTGGGGGAGCGCCTCGCCGCCGCACCCGGCGGGCGCGAATACGGCGCTGTCTCGGCGCGCATCGCCTACTTCGCGAGCGCCCGCGTCGTCGGCAAGGTCTCGCCCGAGGTCTTCCACCCCCGCCCACGGGTCGAGTCGGCGCTCGTCGAGATCGTCCGGCGTGCCGAGCCCGCGGTCGACCCGGAGGTCGCGAGCTACGCCGCGATCTGCAAGGTGCTGCGCGCCGGCTTCGCGACGCGTCGCAAGATGCTGCGGCGCGCGCTCGCCGGCCTCGTCGACGAAGCGGGCTTCGCAGCGGCCGGCGTGACCTCGAGCGACCGCGCCGAGTCCCTGGACATCGCCGCGTGGGGCAAGCTAGCGAGATGGGCGAACTCGGCAGGGAGCTCGCCGGCGCAAAGCTGACGCGCCGCCTCTCGGTGCTCGGCCTGCGCCCCGACGGCTACCACCTCATCGACGCCGAGATGGTGAGCCTGGACCTCGCCGACGAGCTCCTCTTCAGCGACGGTACGGGGCTCGAGGTCACCGACCGGATCGCCTGGACGGGGAGCGGCGCCGTCGAGAGCCTCCCGGTACCGGAGGACGCCTCGAACCTCGTCGCCCATGCGCTCGCGGTCTGCGGTGGGGTGGCGCACGTGCACCTCACCAAGCGAATCCCGGCCGGCGCCGGCCTCGGCGGCGGCTCTGCGGACGCCGCCGCGGTGCTCCGTTGGCGGGGAGCGTTCGACCTCGAGCTCGCCAAGGAGCTGGGTGCCGACGTGCCGTTCTGCCTGAGAGGGGGACGGGCGCGCGTCGGCGGGATCGGGGAGGTGCTCCACCCCCTCCCCTACGAGGAGCTGACGGTGCTGTTGTTGTCGCCGGCCTTCTCGGTGTCGACCCCCTCGGCCTACGCCGCCTTCGACGAGCTGTCGCGCGAGGGGAGGATCCCCGAAGGACTGCGGAACGACCTCGAGCCTGGCGCGCTCGCCGTGGAGCCGCGCCTCGGCCGGGTGCGGGCGCTCTTCGCCGAGGTGGCGGGGGAGGAGCCGGTGCTCGCCGGGAGCGGGTCGACCTACTTCCTCGAGTGCGCGCAAGATCGCGCCACCACCCTCGCCACTGAGCTCGTCGAAGCGTGCCGCGACGTTTCGCTCAGGGCGTTGGTGCAGGTGACGAGGACGACAGAACCGCTTGGCAGGTAGGGGAGGTTCTGTTCGAGCCGTCGCCGGGGATGCCGTGAAGCGGGGAGTCGGACTACTTGGCTCGGCGCTGCCAGCGGGTGCGCTTCAGCATCTTCTTGTGCTTCTTCTTGCGCATCCGCTTGCGTCGTTTTTTGATCAGGGATCCCATAGCGCCGAGCACGTTAGCGGATGGGCGCCGAGCAGCGCCCTGGCCTACACGACTGTGCCCTGCGGCAGGGGTGTGGAGGGGCCGTTCGCGGGGAACTTCCGGCTGCCGCCGACGAGCTCGAAGAGATGGGTGGCGACGAACAGCAGCACCCCGCCGATCGCCAGCTCGAGCAGGACGGCGCGCACGGGGGAGGCCCCCGAGAGCAGATCGGCTGCGAAGTGGTGGGCACCGCCGTGGGTGTAGTGGCCGATGAGCGCCGGGAGCGCCCAGCTGAGCAGGAGTGCAAGGCCGCCGACGAGGCCGGCGCCGAACGCGAGGTGCCGGAGCACGAGATGCCGGAGCGGCGAGACGATGAGCGCGATCGCGCTCTCGGCGATCGCCACGATGAGCGCGATCTTGGCGATCCCGTGCAGCTTGCGGGCGAGGCTGGCGAGGGCGTGCTGGCCGACGTCGACCGTCAGAGGCTTGCCCTTCAGCGCGGGTGCGAGGGACGTATCGAACCGGGACAGCTCAGCGGAGAGGATCGACGATCCGCCCGGGACCGAAGAGGCGAGCGCCTGGGTGACCGCCGGATTGCCGAGCGCCTTGCTGATCGCGCGCTGGACCTCAGGACCGTGGGCGGCGTTCGGGACCAGGCGGTCGAGCTGGGTCGAGATCTGACGCGTCACCGCGGTCTGGGCGAACGCGTCGAGCGTCCCTGCGGCACGGATCACGAGGAGCGACGACCACCAGCAGCCGAGTGCGACCGCCGCGGCGGCGAGTGCCATGGCGACCAAGGTTCGAGCGAGGAATTCCCTTGCGAGCCCCATGCAGAAATCATGGCAGATGCGTCTTTCCCGAGGTCGGAAGGCGCAGGGGCGCTGTGCTTGACTGGTCGCGCGCCTGCGGGCCTACAGCACCGCCGGAGCGAATTGGCGGGTAGTTCAATCGGCAGAACGCCTGACTTTGGATCAGGAGGTTGGAGGTTCGAGCCCTCCCCCGCCAGCGCGTTTACCCTTGTCAGATAGGATAATTGCATACGCAAGCAAGGTTGAAGTATGTGCGGTGTAGCCAATCGGGCCGGCACCAGCGTTTCAGACACCCACGCTTTCCGCAGCGCGGCGGCTGATTGTCGTCAGTGCCTCCGGCTCGGCTCGGGACTCCCGTCACCGACTGCTACGGATTACTTGGTAGGTATAGCAAAATCTCCTATACCTACTAAGTAATCCGTAGCAGTGGACCAGATCAGGAATCCCTACCGCCCCGGAGCTGGCCTCCGGCCACCCGAGCTCGCCGGTCGCGATGCCGTGCTCCACGATATGGACGTGCTGCTTGGGCGCGCCGAAGCCGGACGTGCCGGACAGGGGCTCGTCTTCGCGGGATTGCGGGGCGTAGGAAAGACGGTGCTCCTCAACGAGTTCGCTGATCGGGGGCGGACCAGCGGCTGGGCGGTGGCCCAACTCGAAGCCCGCCGCGAGACAGACGCTGCCGGTCGCCCGTTCCGCGCAAGGCTTGCGGTAGCCGCGCGGAGAAATCTCAAGCGGGGGTGCGAAGCGGCAGCTCGCGCTCGGTGACGGCATCCGCCGCGTAGCGCAGAGCCTCGCGGATGTCCTCGGCTTCGAGGTCCGGGGTGTTCCTCGAGAATCTGATCGAAGGACATGCCGTCAGCGACCATCTCGACCACGGTCGCGACTGGGAAGCGCAAGTCGCGGATGCAGAGCACACCGCCCATCCGCTCTGGGTCGCTCGTGATCCGCGAGTACTTCGTACGCAAACGGTAGCGCCCGCCGTTGGGCGCGTGGCGTGGGCATTCGAGCGATTACGAGGCCGGAACCAATATCTCCACCATCTTCAGTCAGTCGACGAGGTCTCAAGCTCGGGGCCGGCGCCCCTGGCGCTCTCGGTAGAGCGCCGCGTCTGCACGTGCGACCAGGTCTTCGAGCGAGTCGTGCGTTTGCAGCTCGGCAAACCCGACAGTTACCGACCCGCGCTCGCTGGTCGTCGCGAGTGCCGCATTGACTCGCCCTGACCACTTCGCCGCATCAGCCATCTCGAGACCTGAGATCGCGCAGATGAACTCGTCGCCGCCATAGCGAATGAGGAGATCGCGTGGGCGCAGGTTTGCCCGCAAGGTCTCGGCGACTTGAAGGAGCATCTGGTCACCAGCAGCGTGGCCGTTGGCGTCGTTGATCTCCTTCAGGTGGTCCACGTCGATGAAGGCCAGGATCAGCGGCTTGTTCGTCCGCGTCGCGCTAGTCATCTCGCGTTGCATCGCCATGAACCCCGCGCTGCGAAGGAGCGCACCGGTCAGCGCGTCGACCGAGAGGTAGTCCTCCTCCTGGGCTGACGCCTCGCGATCGGTGAGCGCGGCGTCGCGATCTAGTTCGACCTGACTGCGGTCGCTTGCGGCTGCACCCCTGTTGGCCAGAGCAGTCTCGCGATCCAGCTCGGCCTGAGTGCGATCGTCTGAGCCTGCGCCGCGATCCTGCGCGGCGAGCCTCCGGTCAGAAGCAGCGTCTCGGCGAGCCAAGGCGGCGCTGCTTTGGGTACCTGTCGTGGTGCGCGAAATCTTTCGTTCCTCGGCCCGCTCGGCGACTTGATCTCTGTGCTCTGCGACCTCGTCTCGTTGGTTGCCAGCCACGTCTCGCTGCGCGGCGATCTCGTCCCGCAGTCGAGCGGTCTCGTCCTTTTGACCAGCGTCACGGTCTCGCCGTTCGGCGACCTCGTCTCGTTGGTGCGCTGTCTCATCGCGCAGATGGGCAGCCCGGTCGCGTCGATCAGCTGCCCGGTATTGCTGTTCGGCGGCCTCGTCACGTTGCTGCGCCGCCTCGTCCCGCTGTTCTGCGAGGTGGTCCCGCTTGTCGCCGACTTCGTCCCGTAGCTGAGCGACTTCGTCCCGTTGGTCGGCGACCTCGTCTCGTTGGTCGCTGACGACGTCCCGGCGGTGAGCAGCTTCGTCGTGCTCCTCAGCTGCCTGGTCTCGCTGATCGGCGGCCACGTCACGCTGGTCGGCTTCGTCGTCACGCTGGTCGGCGCTCTGGTCCCGGAGTTGGGCGGCCTCTTCCCGCTCATCCTCGGAGGGAGACCGACCCTTCTCGTCTTCACCTCTGCTCGAACGGTGGCGATCGATCGAGGAGGCGTCCTTGGGGTCGCGGGAGACGCCATGAGATGGCGCCAAATGGAGGTTACCGTCGGGCGAGGGCGGGCTTGTCGCTACCAGAAGAGATGGTCGGCCGCTCGAGCCTCGAGTTCATCCATCCTGACGATCATCTCCGGGCAATCGACAACTGCGTCGTCTTTGGTCACGCGCGGTCATGATCGCGTGGGCGCGGGAGACAGGGAGGATCAGGTGAGCCAGGACAGCGAGCGGTGCGGGCGATGCGATCGGTCAGCAATTGAGGCCGATGACATCGACAATTGGATAGCGAACGGCGAGGGCCAGTTGGTCTGTCCAGGCTGTCAAACACAGCAAGAGCGAATAGCAGGGGCTCGCTCGTCGCTCGAGGGATTGGCCCACCTCACCCGACTTAGGGAACGTCGGAGTCAGTGATGCCTGAACGCCGCAGCCTGGCAGCGGTAGTCGTTTGGAGGCACCGAAATGATCAAGAGACTTCTTGAACGCTGGCGGAATCGCCGAACTTCTCGGCGCGTTGACGACAGCACTCGGCCCAAAGCCGACCAATTGCCTCGGCACCCAGCGTAGAGGTGTCCAAGCTTCTGACCAGAGCTGAGTAATGCCTCGTAGGCGCAGCGTTACGAGCTCGCTCTACATGGCTGAAGCACCCCTGGCGTCATTAGTAGTGAGCCGCCGGGCTTCGCACCCCCCTGCTCGATCAACGCCGACGACCCGCTCGCTTTCGGAATCTAGCTCTTCGCTGCACTTCTCGGGCTGTATGTGGTTCGAGTCCGAGCCTGACTGTCGCCACCGCTGCGGG
>DATLTN010000032.1 GCA_035533595.1 Acidimicrobiales bacterium | reverse complement strand
GCTGGTGGACGGCGAGGTAGCAGGCGAGCGCCCGCACCCCATAGCCGTAGCAGGCCGGAGCCGTCGCCTCCCTCGGCGCCTCGGCCTTGACCTCGCAACCGCACCGGCACCGCAGCCGCAGCAGGTGGTGCTCTCTCACGTAGGGTCGGATCTTCGGGAGGTCGAAGACCTGGCGGACCTCATCGTCGACCACCTCGGCATCGCTCAGCTCCGCCCCGCAGTCCGGGCACGCCGAAGGCGCGTGGACAAGCACCTCGTCGGGGTCGGCCACCTTCGCGAGGTGATTGCCCTCCGCGCCGGGCTGCTTTCCCTGGCGACGCGCCTACGCCCGGCGCTGTGCACGGTTTCCGGCGGGGAGCCTTCCGAGCCCTTCGGCCGACGGCGGCATCGAGGAGTTGCGCGGGTTGCGCCCGAGGCGCTCCTCGAGATCCGACAGCCGAGCCTCGAGCTCGGCGATGGGTGAGTCGCGTATAGCGAGCGCGGCACGCAGCTCGGCATTCTCCGCCGCCATAGCGGCGACCTGTTCCTTCAGTTCCTCATTGGAGGCCTCGTCGAGCTCCACGAACACCAGTCCAGTCGGTGCGCGATGAAATCGCGAGCATTGTGCAACCACAAATGCGCTGGCCGTGCGTTTTCAAGACTTCCCTACAAGAGAGCCGCCTGCCTGATGGCCAGGGTCGCCTCAGACACCTGAACAGTTACCCTTCCGAGCGGCTCTGTGGTAGAACGATCGCCACGAGCGCGCTGTCATTTCGTATGATCAAGTGCCAGCAGCCTGGAGAGCCGCCGCGTTGGCTCAGAATGTTGAAGCATTACGAAAACAACGGACACAACTGACCCTTGGGGGGACAGCGTTGAGGCGTTCTGGCGGAGATTTTCCGCGCGGCGATCGGGCGGACTCAGTTCACGATTCGATGGCCGTCTGGCAGGCGGACCATCATCTGGTGCAGCGATGACGCTCTTCATCGCGTCCACGGGCTTTGGCATCGTCGTCGCCTCGATTCTCATGATCGCGTCGGTCGGGTTCACGCTCCAGTGGGGGGTTTCGAACGTCCTCAACCTGGCCTACGTGGACTTCATGATCCTCACGCCCTACCTGGACTACTCCCTTAACCAGCAGTTGCACCTCGACAAGTGGCTCTCGATCGTGTTGTCCGTTGCCGGCGTCGCGCTCGCGTCCGTGGCCTTCAACCAGTACCTGCTCCAGCCGTTCGTGAAGCGCGGGATCCGGTTCTTCTACCTCCTCATCATCGCGTTCGCGGCCGGCACCATCCTCGAGTATGTGATTCTCGCGATTTGGGGTCCGACGTTCTTCAACATCTCGGTCGGGGGGAACAACACCTACTCGCTTGCTGGCCTCAAGCTCAGTGAGGCGCAACTGATCATCATCGCAATCGCGGTCGCTTCGATGATCGGCATCCACCTGCTCCTTACCCGCACCGACTTCGGCCGCTCAATGCGAGCGGTCGCGATCAACCCGATGCTCGCCCAGTGCTCGGGAATCCGAACCTCCGCGGTGCTCAATGCGACCTGGTTCCTCACCGGGACGATGTGCGGGATTGCTGGCCTCGTGCTCGCTTTCAACACGGCCACGTTCGACGTGAACACGGGCGCTGCCTTTCTTGCGGAACTGCTCGCGGCCGTGGTGCTTGGGGGCATCGGTTCCCCGTACGGAGCGATGGTCGGAGCGATCATCATCGGTGTCGTCGCCGAGTGGGCTGCACTACTCATCGATCCTTTCTTCAATGTTGTCGTCGCGTTGGTCGCGCTGGTCGTGACGCTGCTGTTCCGACCGGAGGGGCTCGTTCGCTCGCTCACCTCGAGCACTGGTGGAGGAACCGCCTGATGGCCTACGCGGTCACCCTCGGGGTGTACTTCTTTACCCAGCTCATCTTGGTGCTTTCGGCGAACCTGCAGCTCGGGCTCATGGGCATGGCAAACCTAGGCTTTGTCCTTTTTCTCGGCCTCGGTGCCTACGTGACAGCGATCCTTTCCTTGGGCGCGCCGAACGCGCTCTCGTTACAGCACTATTTCTTCGGAGCATCGTTGCCCTTCCCGCTCCCCCTGCTCCTCGCGATGGTGGTCGGCGCGGTGCTCGGCCTCATCGTGGGCCTGATCTCGCTCTACCGGATGCGAGGTCACTATCTCGCCATCGTGACGCTTGCCATCTTGAGCATCGTGTGGACGGTCGTCGACGGCTTTCCGAACTTTCTCGGTGGCGAGAACGGACTCGACTCGATCCCACAGCCGTTCTCCTCATCGGTGACGACCTATAACGCGTACCAGTGGTTGTTCCTCGGGATCGCCGCATTTTTCTGCATCCTTGTCTTCTGGTTCAGCGAGCGATTTTTCAAGTCGCCGCTCGGCCGGATGGCGAAGTCGATACGGGAGAACGAGGCCGCGGCCGCGACGCTCGGCATCAATCCGTTCAAAGTGCGCCTCATCGCGACGGTGTGTGGCTCGGCCATGGCGGCGCTGGCCGGCGGGCTGCTGGCGGAGTACGTGACGGTCTGGGGCATGCAACCTTGGTCCTTCACAGAGATCTTTCCTGCGACCGCGGCGATGATCATCGGTGGTCGAGCGAACAACTGGGGTGCCGCAGTCGGCACTCTCGCGACGTTCATCCTCGTCGGCCAGGGCACGTCGTTTCTCCCTGGATTCTCGAACAATCCGGAACTCAGCTACGCGATCCAGTGGATCATCTACGGGGTCGCGCTGGTAGCGTTCTTGTGGTTCCGGCCGCGAGGGCTCATCCCGGAGCAGAAGTCCAAGTGGCGACGTGCGCCCGCGCCTCTCGGACTAGCGCGTTCTCGATGATGAATGACGCCGTGACGGTTCACACCCGGGTAAAGGCGGAAGTCCGTGACTGATGCCATCTTGAGTTGCGAACACGTGAGCCGCTCGTTCGGCGGTGTACGCGCCGTCGTCGATGCCTCCTTGGAGATCGAGCGGGGCACTGTGACTGGGCTCATTGGGCCGAACGGCGCCGGGAAGTCGACGCTCGTCAACGTCATCTCGGGTCACATCCGTCCCGAGGATGGGACGGTGCGCTTCAACGGCCAGGACATCACTGGTCTACCGCCGTATCGCGTTGCGCGCACCGGGCTTATCCGGACGTTCCAGCTTTCGAGCGAGTTTCCCTGGATGACACTGCTCGAGAACATGCTTGTGGCGCCGAAGCAGATTGGGACCAGCTTTGGTCGAGCGATCTTCAACCGGCGGAGCTGGATCGACGAGGAGTACCGGCTCCTCGCGAAAGCCCGCGAGTACCTGCAGTCCTTCGGGCTTGGCGCGCTGGAGAATGAGTACGCGGGCAACCTCTCGGGTGGCCAAAAGCGCCTGCTCGAGATCGCGCGGGCACTGATGGCCGAGCCGGAGATGCTCGTGCTCGACGAACCGATGGCCGGCGTGGCCGGGGTGCTCATCGATCGCATCGTCGATCACATCCTCGAACTCGGACGCTCGGGTCTCACGTTCCTTGTGATCGAACACGACCTCGAGGTGGTGGACCGGCTCTGCGAGACGGTCTACGCGATGGCTCAAGGGAGCGTGCTCTCACGGGGCACGATGGCCGAGCTCCGCCAGGACGAACGAGTGCTCGAGGCCTACCTTGACTGAGGCGACGACGTCCTTTGTCACCGGCACTCACCGTTTGCGCGTGGATCAGCTGATCGCGGGCTATGGGCCTGTCCCGATTGTGAAGGAGGCGTCGATCGGGACCGAGTCGGGTCGCCTGGTCGCCCTCATCGGTCCGAACGGCGCGGGGAAGTCCACGCTGCTGAAGGCCATGATGGGCCTCCTGAAGCCACAATCGGGTTCAGTGTCGCTCGATGGACGCGATCTCACCGGGCTGCGACCCGACGAGATGGTGAAGGCAGGGATTGGCTACGTGCCCCAGGTCGGCGATGTTTTCGATCACCTCACGATCAGTGAAAACCTGATGATCGGCGGGATTACCAACAAGGCCGCCCGAGAGCACAAGCGCGAGGAGCTGCTCGAGCTCTTTCCACTCCTCGCGAGCAGGATGCGCCAGCGCGCCCGAACACTGAGCGGAGGAGAGCGCCGGGTGCTCGCGATCGCCCGGGCGCTGATGAGCTCGCCGAGTGCGATCTTGATGGACGAGCCGAGCGCAGGGCTGTCGCCGAGGGCGATGAAGACGGTCTGGGAGCACCTCGAGCTGCTCCGCTCCCAGCAGCTTGCGCTCCTCGTCGTCGAGCAGAAGGCGAAGGCGATCATGGAGATCGCCGACTGGGTCCATGTCCTCGTCGACGGCAAGAACGCGGTCGAGGCGAGCGGGGTCGAAATGCTCGAGAACCTGCACGACCTCGGCCGGATCTTCATGGGCCAGCAGGTTGTCCTCCGATCGCAGGACGGACGTGCGTAGAAGTCAGAATATTGGCGACATAGGTGCTTGGGTGGTTGCCCAGCGAACACAGAGGGGGGAAGAAATGAGACATCCAACTGTTGGGAGGGTGTTGTCGAGAAATGGGAAGGTAGCTGCCGCAGTGCTGGCGCCAGTCCTGGCGCTCGCCGCATGCGGAGCGAGCAACGCTGCGGTTCCACAATCGAAAGCCCCGAGTGGCACACCGGTCCTCTTTGACGTGTTCAGCCCGTTCTCGGGCGCAAATGCGTTCATCGGCACGACGTTCAACCTGCCGCCGGTGAAGATGGGTATTTCGATCATCAATAAGGCGGGTGGGATCCTCGGGCGCCCGGCCCAGGTGGTCTCGACGGACTCCGGCTCGGACCCGGTGGACGCGGTCCCCGCCCTGCAGCGGATGTTCGTCCAGCATTCGAACCTTTCCGGCATGGAGGGGCTCGATTCGAGCAATGCGACCGCACTCGCTCCGGTGGTCAACCAGCACCAACTCGTCACGATGAGCCTTGCTGGCCCGCCACAGCTCGACCACAGCAACTACAAGTTCCTCTACCGGCTCTCGTCCCCGGACTCGGTCCAGGGAGTCGCGATGGCGCAGTCCGTCTTGCACTTTGGAAACAAGAAGATCGCGCTCATGTTCGACTCGAGCGGCACCGCCCAGTCGAACGTGCCGTCGATCGTGGCCGAGGTGAAGGCCCACAACGGGGACATCGTGCTCAACGAGACCCTCCCGGTCGATCAGTCGTCGTACCGAACCGAGGTGGAAAGGCTCGCCTCCTCACACGCCCAGATCCTCATTACCGAGACGGACCCACAGACGGCGGCGACGATGTTCTCGGACATGAAGCAGCTCGGCCTTCTCGGGATGACGGTCATCGGCGGCGGTGAGAACGACAGTCCGCAGTACTTCTCGACGGTGGCAAAGGCGTTGGGCGGGATGGCCGTCTTGGCGAAGTTCCTTTACATCGAGAACATCGCACCCGCGAGCGCGCCCGGCCAGCCGTACTTCAACAAGGAGTACAGCAAGTACTACCCGAAGGCGGGGGCCCCGGTGCCGCCGCAGTACTCGCTGTATGACGGGCTGAACATCATGGCCCTTGCGATGGACGAGGCGCACTCGACGAGCCCGAGCAGGTACCTGAAGTACATCAAGAAGGTCACGAACAACCCCGGGGCGACGGTCGTCAGCACCTACGCCCAGGGCTACGCCCTCTTGAAGCAGAACAAGAAGATCCAGTACGAGGGGGCCTCCGGCCAGCTCATCTTCAACCAGTGGAACTGGCCCCCGTCGGGCTTCCAGCTGTTGAAGCTGCAGCCGAGCGGCCAGCTGAAGGTCGTGTTCTCGCAGCCTGCGGCATCGATCAACAAGTACTTCAAGTAAGCGCCGACTCGCCAATGGGGTGAAGCCGGCCTCGCGCCGACTTTGCCTGTGAGGTGCCGCCGGTTCTGGCACGATCTGGGCCAGAACCGGCGGCGCGCGTCGTTCGAGCAACAGCAGCGAGAACATCAGCAACGAGCGGCGTTCGGGGTCGGCCTCGGCTGGACGGTGTTGACCGAACGCGGCACTGCACCGGCTCGTCCACGTTGCTCCGGTTCGCAAGTGAGGAGTGAGAGTGCCAGGGCACGTACAGGTTGTGATCGTCGGTGGCGGTCCGGTCGGGGTAGGACTCGCGGTCGAGCTCGGCCAGCGAGGGGTGAGCTGCATCGTCGTCGAGCGCCACCTCGGTGTCGGTCGGATCCCGAAGGGCCAGAATCTCACTCAGCGAACGCTCGAGCACTTCTACTTCTGGCACTGCGTCGAGGAGCTGCGCGGGCGGCGACTGCTCCCTCCCGGCTACCCGATCGGCGGGCTCACCGCCTACCGTGACTTCCGCTCGGACTACTGGCACGTGACCGCAGGCCTCGAGCGGATCCGGGACTACTACTTCCAACGCAACGAGCGTCTGCCGCAGTTCCTGACCGAAGAGGTGCTGCGCGAGCGAATGGCCGAGCTGCCGTCCGTCGAGGCGCGTTTCGGTTGGATGGCCAAGGAGATCAGCCACGACGGCGCCGAGGTGCGCGTGCGGATCGCTGGCGAGGAGTGGCCCTACGAAGAGGACGAGATCACTGCCGAGTACCTCGTCGGTTGTGACGGAGCCCGCTCTCTCGTGCGCGAGTCGGTCGGCATCGAGCGCGAGGGTCCGAACTACGACCAGAAGATGCTCCTCGCCGTCTTCCGCTCGACCGAGCTCCACGACGCGCTCACCCGGTATCCAGAGCGCACGACCTACCGGGTCATGAAGCCTGAGCACCGCGGCATTTGGCAGTTCTTCGGGCGGGTCGAGGTCGGCCAGACCTGGTTCTACCACGGGCCAGTGCCATGGGAGACCAAGACGGACGACCGCGAGGAGATGAAGCGTCTCATTTATGAGGCGGCCGGGTTCGAGTTCCCGATCGAGTTTTCCCATGTCGGCTTCTGGGAGCTGCGGATCGAGGCCGCAACCACCTACCGCGCGGGGCGGACCTTCATCGCCGGCGACGCGGCGCACAGCCACCCGCCCTACGGGGGTTTCGGTCTCAACACCGGCCTCGAGGACGTCGCGAACCTTGGATGGAAGCTCGCTGCGGCCCTCGAAGGCTGGGGCGGGGATCAACTTCTCGAGTCCTACAGTCTCGAGCGGCAGCCGGTCTTCAAGGAGACCGGCGAGGAGGTGATCGCGGGCTGGATCGCGACCGAGCGGGACTTCCTCGAGCGCTATTCACCCGAGCGGAATCGCGCCGAGTTCGAGGCCGAGTGGGACAAGCGCACGCAGGGCGACACGGCGGCACCGACCTACGAGCCGAATTATGAGGGCTCGCCGGTCGTCTTCGGCCCCCCGGGTGCCAAGGTGGGCGCCGAGGGTCGACACTCCTTCGAGGCGAGGGCGGGCCACCATCTCGCGCCCGTGGTGCTCTCGTCGGGCCGGAACGTATTCGAAGAGCTCAGCACCGGCTTTACGCTCCTCGATCTTGCCGGCGGCGCGCACGACGCGTTCTCCGAGGACGCGAAGGCGCTCGGCGTGCCGCTCTCCGTGGTGACCGATACCTATGAGGGCTCCCGCGCCGAGCTCGGAGCGCGCCTCGTTCTCATTCGCCCCGACCAGTACGTGGCGTGGTGTGGCGACGAATCTCCGTCCGACCCCGCAGCCGTTCTCCGCCGGGCGGCCGGCCAGGATTGAGACACCAGCCGCTCGGTGCCCACGCCTCCTCGAAGAGCACATCTCGAGCCAGAAGGACTGCGGGCTCTTGCGCTTTCCCTTCGATCGCGAGGCGAACAAGAACTGACGCTTCTGCCTGCTCGCCGCGGCCGACCTCGTGCGGTCGTTGCAGTTCCTCTGTGTCGAGGCGACCTCGAGAGTCGATCAACTGCTCTGTGTCCTCAGCTCGGTCTCATCCCTCGAGCGCGACGAGCTGTTCGGGGAGTACTTCGCCCCCGGCGAGGCCCCAAGAGCGCATCCAGCTGTAGGTCTCGGTGAGCCGCTCGCGCGGATACGGCGTGACGTGGATGTAGTGGAGGAAGTGGCCGGACAGCTCCTCGGGGCGAAGCTCGCCGTTGGTGGGTTCCACCAACAGGTGCGCGTAGTCAGTCGGTGCTGCATTGATCCGATCGACCGCCTCGTTGATCGAATCTAAGTAGGCGCTTCGCGCGTCGGAGGAGAGGTTGGCACCGACGACCTCAGCGCCCCGGTAGAAGGTCGAGGCGATGATGTGCGCCCCGAGCTTGAGGGCCAAACTGATGAACGGCTCCATGAGCGCAACGACTCTGGAGCCCCCCGAGCGGAGCTGCTCCATCCGGTAGTCCGGGCCGCCGACGTGTTCGATGCGGACGCGCTCGCGCGGAAGCGCGCCCTCGAGGAGCTGCAACGTCGTGTAGTGGGATCCGGTGAACTCGTTCACCCCGACGGGAATGTCACCGAGATCGTGCGGCTCGTTCAGCGTCGGGTCAAAGGTGAGCAGCGCCTGCGAGGCGACGGCCGCCCGCAGGATCGCGACCTGCCCCGGTCGGCTGCCACGCTCGAGTCGGTCGATGCTCGCCCATTCGCACACGTTGTAGACGTCAGCGATTCCTGCCTCGAATTGTGATTCCTTCAGGCGGGCAAAGACGTCGCGCTCCGCGAGCGGGCGATCCTCGTAGCGGCCAGAGAGCTCAACACTCAGGCCGCGACTCTCGAAGATCCCCTCCTCGATCCCAACCAGCACCGGGAGGTCAAAGGCCCGACCATTCGGGGCGACCTTCAAATGTCCGTCCACGTTGCTGCTCATGAGGAACCCCATCTCTTGCTGGCATCAGGACAACTGGCGACCATACGTGGGCGTCGGTGTCAGATACACCTCGACTCATCATCGCGGACGCACGGCCATCGCCGACGAAATCTGATGCCGGCCGTAGGTAGGCAATTGCGCCATTGCTGGCCCAATCGCGTCAGCGTCCCAACAATTCAAGCGCGTTCGCTGAGCTGACTCGCTCCTGGTCGGCTGGGTCGAGACCGGCGGCAGCGAGCGTTGCAGCCACCCGCGCGCGCGTCGCTGCGGTCAGACCGATCGGCCAGTCGCTCCCGACGAGAACGTGATCGCTTCCGAGGAGATCGACGGCGTAGCGCACCGCGCTCGGCTCGAAGCCCATCGTGTCGAAGTAAATATGCCAACGCTCGGCCTCGGGCGTCGTGCGCCTCAGGCGCTCGGCACCTTGCAGGGTTCCCGCTACGACAAGACCGCCGCCACCGAGCCAGGCGAACACGATCCGCAGCCCATGCACCTCGTCCAGCACGCCGGAGTTCACAAGAGCAAGCAAGCTTGCCGCGCTCGAAGTGCCGCGGGCGAGCATCCGTCCCCAGTTCCCCAGCGGTGCAAGTTCCGCGCTGAGCTCAGCCAGGCTGACGGGGTGAGCGAAGACCGGCACCCCAAGATCGGCAGCGGCCTGCAGCGTCGCACGTGCTTCGGGGGCATCGAGAAAGCGGTCACCGTGCGCACAGTCGACCACGATTCCCGAAAGGCCGAGCTCGCGGCTCGCCCGCTCAACCTCAAGGGCTGCATCATCGCCCTGAAACGCATCGATCGTGGCGAGCCCTGCAAGGTGGTCGCGATGGTCGAGGACCTCGGCGAGATGGTCGTTCATCGCCCGCATGACAGGAATCCCAAGACGCTCGCCATCCGGTGTGACAAGCGCTGGGGGTGCACTCAGCACTCGGAGGTCCATCCCGACTTCTGCTTGCTCGCGGAGCAGGCCATCAAGGTCAGCAATGCGCTGCGCGAGTCCCATCCAGCGCGCAACATGCTCCGGGAGGGAGTTGACAGGTGGCAAGGCTGGCCACTCGGGGCCCGCGTAGTGACAGTGGAAGTCGACGATGGTCATCACGGCTGCCTCAGTCATGGGTGCCCTCCTCCCGGTTGGCGCGACGCTATTCGATTCCGGGGAGGTGACCAGGGTCGAGGCGGGCGATCAGCATGAGTCCGACAGGCTCACCACGACCTCCGAACTACGCTCGGCCTCTCGCCACTCCGAGTGAGCGCCGGAAGGAGAAGGCGATGACCACGACCTCACATGGCCCGTCTCACCTCGACGAGCGGATTGCTGTCGTCAACGCATCGTCAGGATTCTTTCGGGCTGGCATCATGTCGCACTCAGGCCACGCCAACTTCTCGGCGCGGGTCAATTCTGAGGAGATAGTCCTCACGTCAACCGGTCAGGTGCGGGAGCTCACGGTCGAAGACTTCGCGGTGGTCCGCCTCGATGGAGGCCTCGTCGAAGGCGATCTCGCTCCGACCAATGCCGAGATCATCACCATGCACACCAAGGTCTACCTCGCACGCCCTGAGGTCGGTGCCGTCGTCCACACCCACTCGCCGAACCTCCTTGCCTTCGCGATGGCGAACCTTCCTGTTCCCGCCCGCTACGAGGCGCTGCTCCGCTTCGGGCAAGCAGAGGAGGTGCCAGTCGCTGCGTGGGCGCCGCGCGGATCGGAGCGTTCCGTCGAGGCGATCGTCGAACTTGTCCGGGAACGCCCTGGCACAAACGCCGTCCTCCTCGGCAATCACGGCGTGCTCGTGTTCGGAGCAAGCGTGGAAGCGACCGCGGCACTGCTCACTGTCCTCGAGGAAGCAGCCGAGGCGGAATTGGGGGCGATGGCCCTCGGTGGCGCGAAAAGTCTGCCTGACGGCGCACTTGAGGCCGTTCGCGTCTCGATGGCGAGGGTCGCGCCGTAGCCACGTAACGACGTTGCGCGTGCCCCATCGGTGCCAGGCGACTCGTCGGCAGCCAGACTCGTGGCACGACGGAGTTGTCTGGTCGAAGAGTTACGACTACCGAAGGTGCAGGTACCCCGACGGTCGTCAATCGACGAGAGCGCGTTTCACGAGATACTTGGTCGCGCGTTCGCCACAGAGGGAGTGGACAAGATGGAAGGTCTCAACAACGGCGACGCTTTCCCGAAATTCGAGCTTCCGGTCGTCGGCGGCGGAAGGCTCGTATTGCCAGACGATCTCGCTGGTTCGTATGCCGCGGTGCTCGCGTACCGCGGGTCGTGGTGCGGCTTCTGCAATGCGCACCTGGCGAGCTTCCAGGAGGCGATGCCGCGTCTTACCGAGGCGGGGATTGCGGTCGTGGCCTTCTCGGTCGACGACGGGGCGCACGCGAAGGAGACGGTGGACCGGCACGGCCTCACCTTCCCGATCGGTTACGGCGTCGATCTCGAGGAGATGGCCATGCTGCTCAGGGGTTACATAAACCGTGACCGCGGGGTGCTCGAGGCGTCGAACTTCCTCCTGACACCTGACGGACGAATCGAGGTCGCGGTGTACTCGTCGAAGACGATCGGACGCCTCGTCCCCGACGACGTAATCACCTACGTCAACCGTCAACGTTCTCGCTGACGGAGGATAAGGAGCGGACCCGGGGGCCACTTGCTCCCGGGTCCGCTCGCGACAACATTCAGCTCTTCTCGACGTAGCCGCGGCATCGGGTCATGGCCGGATCGCACTTCGGCGGGGCACCAGCGAAGGCGAATGCCACATCACTGGGGATAGGCACGGTTGGTTGGAATGCTTAGGTAGGCGTGTTCCTGCGAAGCGCGGATTGACAGGCGCCCGCGACTATCAGCAGGGCCGCAACCATCGCAATGTCACCGTTCTCGAACCGAGCCCGGATCGCAGCTCGTCGTTCGCGGCGTCCGCCGAGGATCTCTCCTCGAACGGGCGGGGGTGCGGGGGGCGGAGCCCCGGTGCTCTTCTTCGTGGCTCTCTCGGACCAGGCGTAGCGGGACGACACATGCGGCGAGATCTGATCTGCGCTGCCGTCTCTTGACACTCGACTGTCATTCGGGCGTGCAATCTGTGTTCGCGACCGGCACGAGCGGGGCACCCTTCGGTCTCCCACAACGCCTCTTCACGGACGGTCGTCCGTCCAAGAGCGTTGCTTGACACGAGGTTGGATCAAGACAAGGGTCCGCTTGTGCGTCCCATCAGGATCATCGGAGTGGCGGTCGTGCTCGCGCTGTCGGCGGCGGGTACTGCCGCGGCTACCACGACACCGTTATCGCTCAGCGCTCGCCTGATCGAATCGAGTGAGTTTCCCGGTTTCGTGTCCGTGTCTGGACAGTCGACGACACTGGACAAGACTTCTCAGCAGTGGGAGAGCGGCTCGGGCGATACCGCGGCTCAATCTGCGACAGATATCGCCCGACTTCGCAAGGAGGGCTTCGTTGCCGTGGTCATCCGCCAGCTCGGCACGCCCATACAAGAGCCCTGGAGCGGACTTTCGTGGGTCATGCAGTTGGGCGCGCCGAAGGATGCCCTAAGTGAGCTCGCCGCCGACGTCCAGAAGGAGAAGTCGACGACCAAGTCGCCAGACACCTACCAGTCGTTCCGAGTCAGCGGAATACCCAACGCTCGTGGCTACCGACTGAGCGGAAGTTCAGGTACTGGCTACAACGTCGTCTTTGCAGACGGGGCATTCCTGTACCTGCTTGGGTTTGGGTGGTCCGGCAATCCCAAGAAGCCGCCTACTCAGGCACAGCTCATCGCCGCCGCGACAAAGCAGTACAAGCGAGTACACGGACACCCTGCCACGTAGGGCATTGCTTCGGAGATGCCGCATCGTCGTCCCAACCGGATCGGCAGTCAGTTAGCCCTTAACGCGTGCCGGGAGCTGGGTTGAGACCTGTGTCAGCTACCACCGGGTAGGGCGCGCACAGATCAGCGCCCGGAGGCCGGTCCAGCGCGAGCGCCGAATCGGCCTCGCGCCCGCAACCCCCACCAGGGTCCGGCAGAACTCGAACGTCCCTGGCTCGGTCCGAGCTGCGCCTCGCAGCTCCTCGTTCGTGGCGTCCGCCCCGAGGGCTCTCCCTGAAAGGGCCGGGGGGCGGGGGGCGGAGCCCCGGTGCTCTTCTTCGTGGCTCTCTCGGACCAGGGGCAGCGGGACGACAGATGCGGCGCGAACCGTGGATCGGGTCGGCTATTGCCGCGGCGTCGAGCGTCGTTCGGTACGAAGTTCTGTTCCCGCACACCCTCAAGGCGCATCAGGGACGGACCAACACGTGGTCAGCCCGCTACCACCGCGTATGCCCTGGTGGGGAGGTCGAGACCGATTTCGGAGGCGATGAACGTCTGACTTCCAACTCCACGGCGGACGGAACAACTCTCCTTACCGCTGACCGACCTTCCGCGATACCATCCGCGTCAGTGCGGTGCCCTGTGCCGCGCTGAACATTTTTTAGACTCATGCGCCGAGGTGGGAGACGTTGGGCGTCTTGCGGCAGCAGCGGTGGATGGCGAATCGACGTGACAATGCTCCGACGAGCGCGCGACGTTTCCCGGCCGCGGGCCCGCTCGACCAGATCGCTTCAGGCGAGCGGTCCGTGCTCATGCTCCAACGAACTGTCGGCAACCGCGCCGTTACCGCGCTACTCCAGAATCGACACGATCCCGGATCATCCAACATCCTCGTCGGGGACGCTGGCAGCGACCATGAGCGCAACGCAGATGATGTTGCACGTGCTGTCGTCGCCGATCTCGAGGGCCCAAGAGCGCGGGGTGCAAGCAGTTCCGGCCGGCCGGGCGTCATGCACAGGGGGGAGGAAACTACCGTCCGGCGCGCAACGACCGAGGCGACCCCCGCCCTGAGGCTCAGCGGAGGCGAGTCTGGCGCTCCGTTGCCGGTCCAGCTTGAGCGTCGCTTGCACTCCGCAATCAGGGGCGGGCGCTCCCTGGACGGTGGAATCCGTCCCGCGGTGGAGCGGGCGACGGGAGCCGATCTCTCTGATGTCCGGGTGCACGACGGTACCGATTCGCACGAACTGAGCGGCAAACTCGGTGCCCGGGCGTTTACATATGGAAATAACGTCTTCTTTGGTAGCGGCGAGTTTGACCTGTCGTCTCCCAGGGGTAAGGAGCTCGTCGCGCACGAGCTCACCCACGTCGCACAGGGGAGCAGCACAATCGGACGGACGGTCATTCACCGCGCTGTCCAGACGAGCGGTGGCGACTGGCAGACGAACAACTACGGCCCGGTCAAAGACGGCGCAGAGATCGAGCTCGAGTTCATCCCGAACAGCAAAGTCAATGCGACGAAGATCGGACTGATCCAGAAAGCGAAGAAGATCGAGAGGGGCACCAACTACGACATCAGTGCCCGGAAGGATTACGAATCCGGTAGTACAACCCAGATGCCTGCACAGAAGCGCAAAGCGCAACGCTCCGAAGGGGAGAGCCATATCGACCGGGATATTAAGATGAACAACCCGATTTACGGGGCTCCCAACCTCGGCGACAAGCAAGGCATCACCGCAACGCCTATGAGCAAGCTCGACATGAGCCCAGAGGCCCAGAAACAGGGCACGGCGAGCAACTATCAGCTTGGCTACCGCTACAAGAAGGGCCTCATCTTCAAGAAGACCGCCGAAAGGAGCGCGAAGCTCTACGACAAGCCCAACATGCCCGGTGCGACAAACGCGGCGGGCGACAAAAAGAACCCCCAGAAGTCCGAGATGACCTTCGAGACCACCGCACACGCGATCGACGGTGTCCAAAAGGGCCAGTACTACGGCTCGGTCTCCTGGGGATTCAAGATCGACGACGGCAACGGCGCGGTACTGGAACCACTCGCCGTCGCCTCAGCGGGCAATACGACGGCTGCGATGAAACAGGTGATGACCAACTGGAACCAGGGTGAGTTCGACACCGGGAAGAAGAACCCGCAGATCCCGATCTGGTAGCGACAAGTACGCCAGGACTCGCTGGCTCGCTCCGACGTAACAATGCTGCTTCGGGCCAGCGTGCAGACACCTGGGCGACCCAGCGAACTTGGCTCCCATGCTCAGGAGCCGGACGTGAGTACTGGGCACCACACGATCTGCAAGGGTCGCACGGAGCGCCAGAGCATCGGCCAGATCGCACAGCCGAGCACCGAGACGGTGACAAATATTCGGCAGGCGCCCACAACCCTCCGCCAGGGTCCGGCAGAACTCGAACGTCCCCGCTCGGCCCGAGTTGCGCGGCGCAGCTCGTCGTTCGCGGCGTCCGCCCCGATGACCTGAGCGGGGCGTCGCCGTTCCGGGGAGCACGCCGCCCGACGATCAGGAGATGACGGATCTCCCGAGACAGGCGGCGAGCCGCCCGATGGCCAGAGCGTCGCCAGGTTCATCGGGCAAGCAAAAGTCATAGACAGGATCCAAGCAGCGACACACCATGGAAATCGGCCATCGTGAGGGGATTCACGGGGGTCCGAAGGTGATCTAGGTCGTCCCCTTTCGAGGGCATCTCGCGCGGCACGTCAGCGAGGCCCTGTGGGACACGACGTCGGCGCAGCTCGCCGACCCGCGCGCTCGTTGAGTGCGGGTCGATCAGTGCGCAGCTCGACGGCGAGCGCCGGCCGTTCGGAAGAACGGATCGCTCAGGTGAAGCTTCCGAACCACGCCTCCGCACGTTCTGGCTCCGGTCGCACTGGTCCCAATGCCCGGCTGTTGCTTGGGCGCGGACTCTCGAGGCCGCACGATGCGCCGGTTTCGTGCCAGCGACCAAGCGCCCCGCGACGCGCCCGGTGCGAACGCGTCGACGCGGCCGAGCAGCCCGTCGCGTCTCGGCGCTCGACAAGTGCGCCCGCGAGGACCGCGGCGGCCACCTCGAGCGGATGTTCCCCTGCCCGGCGTGCTCCGACCACGAAGCGGACCGGAGGCCCGTCGCTGTCGGTCCTCGCCAGCGCGGGTCGTGCGGAGCGCGCACCAGAGAGGGTCAGCGACGAAAGTCTCTGGCCAGGCAATCTGATGGCCTGCTCAACGCTTCGCCCCGGCTTCCTCGGGCTGTGACCCCACGACGACTCGGCGGTTACGCGCGACGGTCTCGTCTGCGCCGAGGGTCTCGAGCTGGTGGAGAAGCTCATGCAGGCGGCGGTCCGCGGCGATGAGCGGGCGAAGTCGCTCGGCCTCCTCGGCGGAGACGTTCGTCGTGACCTGGCGGCCCCCGCGTCGATGGGACCACGTCCAGTAGGGGCCGTGCAGTTCGGGCGGATCGGCGTTGCAGTGACAACCGGGGTTCTGGCAGCGGGTCATACGCGCGACGAGCGATCCCGGCACGACCGGGCCGATCTCGGCGATCTCGGCGAGGATCGCCCCCCGGCGGTCAAGTTCTTCCACCCACCCAGCATCCATCATCTTCTAGCTTGATATTACTAACGTGCAAGCGAGATGGAGACGCGGGCCGGACTGACCGAGCGCTTCTTCGGCTTCGCCCTCGCGCACGGGCTCGAGACGGCGCTCAGCGACCCCGACGTCGTCGAGTCCTTCGTCGTGCGCGGCCTCCCCGGCCGGGCGGCGTCCACGCGGGGCACCTATCGCAGCGTGCTCCTGTCCTCGCCCGGCCGCAGCCGTCGGCGTCGCGTCGGCACGCCCTTTCCCAGCTCAGGTGCCGTCACCCCCTACACGAGCGCGGAGCGCGCGGAGCTCCTCAGCATCGCCTCGTCCCAGCGCCATGTCGCGAAGGCCAATAGCGCACTGGCGATCATCTGCTTCGGGATCGGGGCGGGGCTGCGCCCCGGCGAGCTCGTCGCGCTGAGAGGAGGTGACGTCGCCGCCAACGCAAGGTTCGTCACCGTCACCGTCGCCGGTCGCCGGGTGCCCGTCGGCGCGCCCTGGCAGAAGAGGGCCGTCGATCTCGCGAGCGCAGCAGGGGGTGGCTTTCTCTTCCGTCCCGGCGGCGCAGACCGAACCCAGAAGAACTTCGTCACCGATCTGTGCGACCGGATCGTCGCTGATCCAACAGCCCCAAGGCTGTCGGCGGGTCGCTGCCGATCGAGCTTTGTCTGTGACCACCTCGCGGCGGGGACCGCACTCGCGGAGCTGGTCCGTCTCGCGGGGATCGACGAGGTGGGCTCCCTCTTGCGCTACGCACGCCACGTCCCTGCTGCACCGCAGTCCAAGGCGGCCCTTCGCGAGCGGCTCGCGCTGGGGAGCCGATGAGCGAGATCCCCGGCCTCACCGGTCGGCTCGACCCCGGGCTCGTCACCTTCGCACTCGAGATCGTCGCGAGCTCCGGGGTCTGCTCGGCGATCGAAGCCGAGCTCGAAACGGCGACCGGGCGGCCGAGGACGCTTTCGAGCGAGGCGCTGCTCGTCGCCCTCGTGCTCCTCGCACTCGAGGAGCGGCCGCTGCACCTCTCCTTGGCGACCGAGCTGTTGTGGCGCCGACTCCCACCGGCCGTCCGCACTCGGCTCGGGATCTCCGGCGAGGCCGCGACCCGGCGGGCCTTCCTCGCCCGCTACCGCACCGTGCGCTACCTCTTCGGCCGCATCTGCTCGGCCCTTGACCCCGAAGGACTTCCGAAGAACCGCCGGCTCCCAGTCGATGTGGCGAAGGCGAGGACAAAGAGCGTCGCGCCCGCCGAGCACCTGCGACGCCGGGGGGCGCTCGAGGGGATCGTCGCCGGCCTGCTCGGCGCGACCCTCGCCCTGCAAGAAGGCCACGAGCGGGCCCTCTTTGACGGCGCCGTCGGCCTCGACGCCACCCCCGTCCCCCTCTACAGCCGGGGGCCGTCACGGAGAAGCGGGCTCTGTGCATCTGATCCCGACGGCGGTTGGTATGTGCGCGAGGGCGACCACCGAGGGGTCGAGGACCACAAGGGGCGCGTCCGCGGAAAGGTGGCCTGGGCGCTCGAGGCGACGATCGTGGTGATGGCGACGCCGCCGGGGCGCCCGGTGGCTCATCCGAGCCTCGTCGTCGGCCTCTGTCTCTCGCGTCCCGGCGTCGATCCCGGAGGGACCGGCGCAAGGATGCTCGCGGCGGCGCAGTCCCATGGTCATCGCAGCGGCTTCCTCGGGGCGGACCGCGCCTACTCCTCGGCGCGGGCCGACGTGTTCCACCTGCCGGTCCGCGCCCTTGGCTACACCCCGGTCTTCGACTACCGGGGAGACGAGCTCGGCGTCCAGGCGAACAGCCAGGGGGCGCTCCTGGTCGAAGGCGCCTGGTGCTGTCCGGCGATCCCGGCGGTCCTCGTCCAGGCCACCGCGGACCACCGAGGCAAGCGCATCGGCGACGAGGAGTACGCCACGCGCATCGCGGCCCGGGCCGAGTGGCGACTGCGCGTGAAGTCCGGTCCCGACGTGGACGGCTACGAGCGCTTCTCCTGCCCGGCCGTCGGAACCACGCCGCACCTCTCCTGTCCGCTACGGCCCGCCTCGCGCACTCGCCGCGATGGAACAACAAAGGTGCTCTTTCCGCCGGAGATCGCACCTCGATGCTGTCAGCAGGCCTCGATCACGATCGCGCCCGACATCGGGGCCCGTCATCGCCAACGCCTCGCCTTCGGCACCGAGGAGTGGCGGTCCCGCTACGCGACCTGTCGCAACACCATCGAGGGTGTGAACGGGTTCCTGAAAGACGGAGCGCACGAGGCCCTCGGCGACCCGTCACGGCGACGCGTCCGCGGCGTCGTCGCGCAGTCGCTGTTCTGCGCGCTGTTGGTGATGGCCGCGAACATCCGCAAGCTGCGCGCCTTCCGGGAGATCGAGACCGAGGGAGACGTCGAGGCGGTCACCGAGCGAGCCCGCCGGCGACGAACGAGCCTCGCCGACCACCGCCCGGGAGCTTGAGGCCCCCCGGCAGAGCAGTTCCACCTCGCCGCGTCTGTGATCGCGGCACAAGCCCTGACGCGATCCTGCCGATGGACTGAGACAGCCCATCGGCAGAATGTGGGTACCTCAGCGACGAGTTCTGTCGCCGCGGGTGGGTCACTTATGTCTGTGACCCGCGGTGCCCGGAGCGGGAGTCGAACCCGCACGCCCTTTCGGACAGCGGCTTTTGAGGCCGCCGCGTCTACCATTCCGCCATCCGGGCCGATCGGGCCCTGCCGCGGCGAAGGTTATCCGGGGGCCGCCTCCCCGCCGCTGGATGGCGGCGAAAGGGAGGGCGCGTGCAGCTGCAGGCGATCGAGCTGCTCCGCCTCGATCTGACGCTCCGCCACAGCCTCGCGACGAGCGCGGGCGCCCACTCCGCCCGCCCGGTGCTGCTCGTCGTGGCGCACGCCGGCGAGGCCACCGGGTACGGGGAGTGCGAGGCACTCGCCGAGCCGACCTACACCGAGGAGTACGCCGACGGCGCCGAGGCGGTGCTCGCCACCCACCTCGTGCCGCGCTTGCTCGCGAAGGGCGAGCTCGAGTCGACCGCGGCGGCGATGGAGGGCCTCGCCGCGGTGCGGGGGCACCGCATGGCCAAGGCCGGCCTCGAGATGGCCCTACTCGACGCCGAGCTGCGCCTCGCCGGCCGCTCCCTCGCCGAGCACCTCGGGGCGACGGCGACGGCGGTCCCCGCCGGCGCGAACGTGAGCCTCGGTGAGGCGGCCTCGGTCGTCGCCGAGGTCGCCGAGGCGGTCGCCGCCGGCTACCGGCGGGTGAAGTGCAAGATCGCGCCGGGGCGCGATCTCGAGAGCCTGCGCGCGGTGCGCTCCACCTTCCCCGACCTCGTCCTCTCCGCCGACGCGAACGGGGCCTACGACCTCGGCGACGCCGGGCACGTGCAGCGCCTGCGGGCGATCGACGACGTCGGCCTCGCCGCCCTCGAGCAGCCGCTGCGCGCCGACGACCTCCTCGGCCACGCCCGCCTGGCGGCCGAGATGGTGACGCCGGTGATGCTCGACGAGTCGGTGGAGAGCCTCGGCGGCCTCGAGGTCGCGCTCAGCCTCTCGGCCTGCGACGCGGTCTCGGTGAAGGCGGCGCGCCTCGGTGGCCTCCTGCAGGGCCGCGCCGTGCACGACCGTTGCCGTGAGGCCGGCGTGCACCTCGCGATCGGCGGGATGCTCGAGAGCGGCCTCGGGCGCGCCGCGGCGATCGCCCTCGGCGCCCTCCCCGGCTTCGACCTCCCCGGAGACCTCGGCGCGAGCGAGCGCTACTTCGCACCGGACCTCACGCTCGCCCACGACCTCGTCGACGGGGCGCTCGCCGTCCCCACCGGCCCGGGCCTCGGCCGCACGCCCCTCCCCGAGGTGCTCGCCGCAGCCCTCGTGAGGAGCACCCTCCTCGAAGGGTCCTAGAATCGCGCCATGGGAGCCGGCCTCACCGATCGCACGGTTGTCGAGCAGCGCCTCTTCGACGTGCACGCGCGCCTCGAGCGGGCCCGCAACGAGCTCGCCCTCGCCGAGGAGCGGGCGCTCCTCGCGGGTGCGGCGGCCGAGGAGGCGCGCAACCGGATGGCGGTCTCCGAGACGCCGCTCGCGCACCGGGAGTGGTGCGAGGCACGCCGCCGGCGCACCCAGCTGCTCGACCACGCGGCGGCCGCGGGGGCGCTCGTGAGCGAGCTCGAGGAGAGCCGCGACGAGCTCCTCGGCAAGCTCGTAGGCTGAGCGCCCCGCCACTAGCAGCCGGCCGCACCCGGAGAGAGCGCTCCGGAAGCACCCCGCTCGACAGCCGGTCGAGCACCCAGCCCGCGGAGACAAGGAGAGCCGAGTTGGCACGCACCGTCGTCATCGCCGAGGACGAGGCCATCGTTCGTCTCGACCTGCGCGAGATCCTCCAGGAGGAGGGCTACCAGGTGGTCGGCGAGGCGGGGCGCGGCGACGAGGCGGTGGCGCTCGTCGAGCAGCACTCGCCCGACCTCGTGATCCTCGACATCAAGATGCCGGGGATGAACGGCCTGGAGGCTGCCGCCGCGATCTCCGGGCGCGGCGAGACCGCGGTGCTCATCCTCACCGCCTTCAGCCAGCGCGACCTCGTCGAGCAGGCCCGCGACGCTGGCGCCCTCGCCTATCTCGTGAAGCCCTTCCAGCGCGAGGAGCTCGTCCCGGCGATCGAGGTCGCCGTCGGCCGCCACGAGGAGATGCGCGCCCTTGCGGCGGAGAATGCGACGCTCTCCGAGCAGCTCGAGACGCGCCGCTGGGTCGATCGCGCGAAGGGCAAGCTGATGGACGACCACGAGCTGCGCGAGTCGCAGGCCTTCTCCTTCATCCAGCACGAGGCGATGAACGGGCGGACGACGATGCGCGAGATCGCCCGCCGCGTCGTCGAGGAAGGCCTTACCCCGCCGAAGGGCTGAAGCCGGGCCGCCCGCTCAGCTGTTGACGAAGATCTGGCGGCTCATCGCCGCGCCGACGGCGACGGTCTTGCCGTCCTCGGCGAGGGTGAGCACGATCGTCCCGTCGGGTGCCCGCTCGCTGATCACCGCGTCGCGCCCGGGGATGATCCCGTGCTCGGAGAGGTAGACGAGCGAGGCGGGGTCGGTCTCGATCTGCTCGGTGATGCGCGCCAGGTGGACGTGGCTCCCCTGGCGGGCCTCGGCCATCGGGATCTGCGGCGTCGTCACCTGCGGGCCGCCGGGGATGGGGCTCCCGTGCGGGCAGGTGGAGGGGTTGCCGAGCAGCTCGATGAAGCGGGCCTCGACGTCGTCGGAGATCACGTGCTCCCAGCGCCCGGCCTCCATGTGCGCCTTGTGCCAGGGGAGGCCGACGATGTCGACGAGGAAGCGCTCGGCGAGGCGGTGGCGGCGGACGACGCTGCGCGCCTGGCTGATGCCCTGCTCGGTGAACGAGACGCCGCGCCCCGCCTTGGTGAGGAAGCCGTCGTCGATCAGGCGGCGGACCATCTCCGAGACGGCCTGGGGCGAGTAGCCGAGGCGCTCGACGAGCCGCGCCTGGATGACCGGGATCCCCTCCTCGGTGAGCCCGTACATCGCCTCCAGGTACTCCTCTACCGAAGCGTGCACGATCTCCGACATAACCGCGAGCGTACTGGGGGGCGGGCCGGGGCGTACCCGGGGGCTCAGCCCCCGACGCGCGCGGCGGCGAGCGCCTCCGCCTGGCGCATCAGCTCGATCATCTCGGGGAGCACCGGCCCGTAGCGGTCGTGGTCGTCGAGGTAGTAGCCCTCGTGGTAGCGGTCGCGAAAGGCGCCGGACTTGTTGATCTCGAGCACCTGGTCGAGCGCCTTGCCGATGTGCGGCTCGAGCTCGAGCATCTCGCCCCGGTAGCGCCCGGAGCGGAAGACGTTCATCGGCTCGCCCCCCGCCTCGACGAGGGCGATCTGCTCCTCGAGGAGGTCGCGGAAGCGGCGGACCGCCTCGTCGGTCCCGGCGAGGGTCTCCACGCTGCGGTCGGCGACCTCGCCCTGCGAGGCCCACATCACCATGTCCTGGCCGAGCACGAAGTCGAGGATCGGCTCGCCCTTCGCGTCGGCGATCGGCACCTCGTAGTAGGGCACCTCCTCCTGGTGTGGGGCCGTCAGCCCCTCCGGGGCGGCGTAGATGTCGTACATCACGTGGTAGGTGTGGGTGTCGTCGACTGGTACGCGGATCTGCAGCTCGTGGCGCAGGCCGCTGCCGCCGCCGACGCGGGTGTAGTTGGGGAAGACCATGTAGGGGAACCAGCGGATCGCGTCGGCGGCCGCCCCCCGCTCGCGGCTGTAGGCGATCCCCTTTTGGATGCCGAACTCGCCGCGCTCGCTCACCACGTGGTCAAAGCCGACGCCCGAGGCGAGGCTCGTCCAGGCGCGGTGCGTCTCGCGGTTCCCGGCGCGCTCCTCGAGGAGGCCCATCTTCTCCAGCTGGTAGGCGAAGAACGGGCCGTGCAGGTAGATGTTGTGCGCCGGGTCGGCGGCGTTCTCCTGGCACTGCAGCCAGTTGCAGGGGATCACCGTCGTGCCCACCTGACGCAGCGCGTTCGGCCAGGCGAGCACGTCCCAGCGGGGGAGCTCGGGGGCAGGGAGGGGGCCGAGGTAGGCCCAGAGGAGCCCCGCGAACTCCTGCACGGGGTAGGCCGGCAGGCGCACCGAGTCCTTGAGGCGCGAGTTCGGCGACTCGAGCGGCGTCTCCAGGCAGCGGCCGTCGGCCCCGTAGAGCCAGCCGTGGTAAGGGCAGCGCAGCCCCTCGGCCTCGGGGATGCCGAACTGCATGCCGACGAGGCGGTGCGCGCAGCGGTCCCCGACCAGGCCGAAGTCGCCGCTGCGGTCCGCGAAGGCGACGAGGTCCTCGCCGAGGAGGCGGACCTTGCGCACCTGCTCGGCGCGCAGCTGCGCGGTCGGCACAAAGGGGTGCCAATAGCGGCGCAGGAGCTCGCCCCCGGGGGTCCCGGGGCCGACCTCGGTCAGGCGGTGGTTCTGTTTGGTGGTGAGCACGCCCCCATTCTGCTCGGCGCCAGCGCGCCTCGGCGCGGCCGGACCGCCGGCGGAGCCGGGCAGCGGGTACCGTTCGGGCGGGCGGTCGGAGGAGGGGGCATGGCACAGCTCGCGGGGGTCATCTATACGAGCCACGCCTGGGTCGACCGGCCGTGGCCGGAGTGGAAGGTCGAGCGGGAGATCCGCCACCTGCGCCCCGACGTGCCGCGCGACAGCGACGAGGAGATGGCGGCGAAGTCGCTCCGCATGCGGGAGGCCTCGGCGGCCCTCGGCGACAAGCTCGCCGAGCTCGCGCCCGACCTCCTGCTCATCTTCGGCGACGACCAGTACGAGTACTTCCACTTCGACAACTTCCCGGCGATCTCGGTCTACCTCGGCGAGGAGTTCACCGGCCGCGGCGGCAGCGAGGCGCGCCGGGGGAAGGGTCACCCGAAATTCGCGACCGCGCTCCTCACCGGGCTGATGGAGCGCGGCTTCGACCCCGCCTTCTCGATGGCGCCGCCCCGCAACGGGCGGGGCATGCCGCACGCGGTGATGAACCCGCTGCACTACTACGACGCGTGGTCGATCCCGACGGTGCCGCTGCTCACCAACGCCTACTACGCGCCGCAGCTCTCGGCCCGCCGCCACCTCGAGGTCGGGCGTGCGGCGCGGGGGGTGATCGAGGACTACCCCGACGACCTGCGCGTCGTGGCGATCGGCTCGGGCGGCCTCTGGCACACGCCGCGGCGCGACGGTGCCTACCTCGACGAGGACTTCGACCGTCGCGGCCTCGAGCACCTGCACACGGGGGAGATCGCCGCCTGGGCCGAGCACTTCGACTCCTACGCGGTCCCGGCCGGCGACGCGAGCCAGGACCTCGACCGCGACGTCCCCGAGGAGGAGATGCGCGGTGGCGACCACGTCACCCACCTGCCGAGCCGGGGAGGGCCGCAGGCCGGGACGCGTGAGACCTGCAACTGGATCGCCGCTGCAGGGACGACCGACGGCCACGGGGCGGTGATCGTCGACTACGTCCCGC
Organism: Acidimicrobiales bacterium; assembly: GCA_035533595.1. Classification (NCBI taxonomy): domain Bacteria; kingdom Bacillati; phylum Actinomycetota; class Acidimicrobiia; order Acidimicrobiales; species Acidimicrobiales bacterium. The sequence goes on along the minus strand of DATLTN010000032.1, from coordinate 40,658 downwards.
TGTACGCTGCTCCGATCGGCGTCGGCTTCGCCTACTGCGACGACTTCTGAGCCCGCCTCGGCGGGCGCGCCCGCCGGCGCCAGCTCGTAGGCTGGACTCGTTGCCCAACTACCTCCTCCTCGACGGGCACTCGCTCGCCTACCGCGCCTGGTTCGCGCTGCAGGACGCCGGCCTCGCGACGGCCTCCGGTCAGCAGACCCAGGCGATCTTCGGCTTCGTCTCGATGCTCACCAAGCTCCTCGACGACAGCCGCCCCGACGGGATCGCGGTCGCCTTCGACCGCAGCGGTCCGACCTTCCGCGACGCGATCGTCTCGGACTACAAGGCCGGCCGGCCGCCCACCCCTGAGCCGCTCCGCGAGCAGATCGGCCTCATCCGCCAGCTCGTCGAGGCGCTCGGCGTGCCGCTCCTCGACGCCGAGGGCTTCGAGGCCGACGACGTGATCGGCACCCTCGCCACCGAGCTCGCGGCGCAGGGCAACTCGGTGACGGTCGTGACCGGCGACCGCGACGCCTACCAGCTCGTCGAGGACCCCTTCGTGAAGGTCCTCTACAACCGGCGCGGCGTGTCGGACTACGCCCTCTACGACGAGGCAGGGATCCGGGAGCGCACCGGGGTCTCGCCCGTCGACTACCCGCTCCTCGCGGCGCTGCGCGGCGACCCCTCCGACAACCTGCCGGGCGTGCCGGGGGTGGGGGAGAAGACCGCGGCGCGCCTCGTGAACGACTACCACGACATCGACGGGATCTTCTCCAACCTCGACAAGCTGACCCCCAAGCTCCGCGAATCGCTCGCCGCCTCAGAGGAGCAGGTGCGGCGCAACCTGCAGATGACGCCGATCGTGCGCGACGTCCCCCTCGAGTACCGCACCGAGGAGCTCGCCCTTGACCGCGTCGACCGTGAGCGCGTCGAGCAGCTCCTCGTCTTTCTGGAGATGAAGCGCCCCTGCGAGCGGCTGATGGCCGTCCTCGGATCGCTCGCCGGCGCCGCCCCGGCGGCCGCGGCCGGGGCCCTCAAGGCGCGCCCGTTGCACCACCTCGACGAGCTCGACGAAGCGGTGAAGTGGTGCACGGAGCTGGCCGCGGAGACCGCGACCGCGGGAAGCGTGGCGATCGAGGCGGCGTGGGCGGGGACCCCCGGCCGCAGCGCCGTCGAGGGGCTGGCGATCGCCGCCGCCGACGGCGCCGAGGTCGCCTATCTCCCCGGTGCGCTCCTCGCCGAGCCCGCGCTCGTGGCGGCGCTCAACGCCCTGTTCGCCGCCCGCCCGGGCGACGACCCGGGGCGGGTCGTCGCCCACCGCGCGAAGGAGCTGATGCGCGCCGTCCTCCCCGCGGGGATCGACCTCACCGGCCTCGCCGCCGACTCCGCGGTCCTCGCCTACCTCGTCGACCCCTCCCTCGGCCAGGAGGAGCTCGAGGAGGTCGCCCGTCGCCGCGGCGTCGAGCTCGCAGCAACCCCCGCCCCCTCCTCCGGCCAGCTCGGCTTCGCCCTCGAGGAGCACGGCGGGGACGACCTGCCGACGGCGACCGCGCGCCGCGCCGAGGTCGTCGACGTGATCGGCCGGCGCCTCCTCGCCGAGCTCGCGGAGCTCGGCGGCGCCTCGTTGTGGGAGACGATCGAGCGGCCGCTCGTGCGGGTGCTGGCGAAGATGGAAGTCGCCGGGATCGCCGTCGACGCCGAGCTGCTCACCGAGATCAACGCCGAGCTCACCGAGGAGGCGGCGCGCCTCGAGGCCGAGATCCACGAGATCGCCGGCGAGCCCTTCAACCTGAACTCGCCACCCCAGCTGCGCATCGTGCTCTACGAGAAGCTCGGCCTGCGCCCGCAGCGCAAGACCAAGACCGGCTACTCGACTGACGCGCAGACCCTCGAGAAGCTGCGCGACGAGCATCCGATCATCGAGGTGCTGCTGCACTACCGCGAGGTCGAGAAGCTCCGCTCGACCTACGGGACGGGCCTCCTCGCCGAGGTCGCCCCCGACGGCCGCATCCACGCGAGCTTCAACCAGACCGTGGCGCGCACCGGCCGACTCTCCTCGGACGCGCCGAACCTGCACAACATCCCGGTCCGCACCGACGGCGGGCGCCGCTTCCGGGAGGCCTTCGTCGCCCCGCCCGGCCATGCCCTCCTCGTCGCCGACTACAACCAGATCGAGCTCCGGGTGATCGCCCACCTCTCGGGGGACACCGGCCTCGTCGCCGCTTTCGAGGAGGGCCGCGACATCCACAATGCGACGGCCGCCGCGATCTACGGCGTCGCCCCCGAGGGCGTGACCGCGCAGATGCGCGCGAAGGCGAAGATGGTCTCTTACGGCCTCGCCTATGGGATGGAGGCCTACGGCCTCTCGCAGCGCCTCTCGATCCCCGTCGAGGAGGCCGCAGAGATCCTCAACCAGTACTTCGTCGTCTTCCCGAACGTCCGCGCCTACATGGACGCCACGGTCGCCGAGGCGCGCGCCCGCGGCTACACCGAGACCGAGTACGGCCGTCGCCGCTACCTCCCCGAGCTCGCCTCGGACAACTTCCGGGTCCGCCAGGCCGCCGAACGACAGGCGATGAACGCTGGGATCCAGGGCCTCGCCGCCGACATCTTCAAGCTCGCCCTCGTCCGCCTCGACGCGGCGATCGAGCAGGCCGGCCTCTCCTCACGGATCGTCCTGCAGGTCCACGACGAGATCCTCGTTGAGGTCCCCGAGGACGAGCAGGAGGAGGCGCACCGCCTCACGCTCTCGGCGATGACCGACGCCTATGCGCTGAACGTCCCGCTCGACGTCCACGTCGCCTGGGGGAAGACCTGGTCCGACGCGAAGCCGGCCTGATCGGCTGCAGCGCCGACTGAACGCTCCGCCGGTCGGCGTCCGTTACGCCCCATGCACCTCCAGGGCGGGCTCGACGCTCGCCTGCTCCTCGTCCTTGGAGTGCGGGCACCCGGTGTTCGGGGTCGCGCACCACCGCACACCGCTCGGCCCCGTCGGCCTCCCGCCGGACACCGCCGCCAGGACGGCTCCGCCGGGCGCCGGTGTACCATTGAGCTGCGGGAAGGCGCCCCCATCAACGGCGCCACACCGCAATCCATCAACCGTCGGCCACGCGGCGCTGCATGCCGTCCCGCCCCTCCGAAAGACCTCCACATGTCCGAGACCTCCACGACCGAATCCCCCGTAGCTGCCGCGCCCCTCGGCACCCTGGACCCCGAGGGGGTGTACACGCCGGCGCAGGTGGTCGAGGACGACCTCGGCAGCCTCTCCTTCGACGACGCGATCAACGCGACGATCGTCGAGTTCGACGACGGCGACATCGTCACCGGCACGGTGGTGAAGGTCGATCGTGACGAGGTCCTCCTCGACATCGGCTTCAAGTCCGAGGGCGTGATCCCCTCGCGTGAGCTCTCCATCCGCCACGACGTCGATGCGCACGAGATCGTCTCGATCGGTGACGAGATCGAGGCGCTCGTCCTCCAGAAAGAGGACAAAGAGGGGCGCCTCGTCCTCTCCAAGAAGCGCGCCCAGTACGAGCGCGCATGGGGGACGATCGAGCAGATCCGCGAGCAGAACGGCGTCGTGCGCGGTCCGGTCATCGAGGTCGTGAAGGGTGGCCTGATCCTCGACATCGGCCTCCGCGGCTTCCTCCCGGCCTCGCTCGTGGAGCTGCGCCGGGTGCGTGACCTCCAGCCCTACGTCGGCCGCACGCTCGAGGCGAAGATCATTGAGCTCGACAAGAACCGCAACAACGTCGTCCTCTCGCGGCGGGCGTGGCTCGAGGAGACCCAGAAGGAGCAGCGCGGCGAGTTCCTCGTCAACCTGAAGCCCGGCGAGGTCCGCAAGGGCGTCGTCTCCTCCGTGGTGAACTTCGGTGCCTTCGTCGACCTCGGTGGGATGGACGGTCTCGTCCACGTCTCCGAGCTCTCCTGGAAGCACGTCGACCACCCCTCTTCGGTCGTCTCCGTCGGCGACGAGGTCACCGTGCAGGTGCTCGACGTCGACCTCGAGAAGGAGCGCATCAGCCTCTCGCTGAAGGCGACGCAGTCCGACCCCTGGCAGGAGTTCGCCAACGCCCACCGCGTCGGCGAGCTCGTCTACGGGCGGATCACCAAGCTCGTCCCCTTCGGGGCCTTTGTGCAGGTCGGCGACGGCATCGAGGGACTCGTGCACATCTCGGAGATGGCCGCCCACCACGTCGAGCTCCCCGAGCAGGTCGTCACGGCCGGCGAGGAGCTGTGGGTGAAGATCATCGATATCGACCTCGACCGTCGTCGCATCAGCCTCTCGATCAAGCAGGCCGCGGAGGGCGGCGAGGTCGCCGAGGAGTACCGCGAGGCCTTCGGCGAGCACAACTACGACGCCGAGGGGAACTACATCGGCGAGTACGACTTCTCCGCCGCGGAGTTCACCCCCGAGACCGAGGCGCAGGCGGCATGGGCCGACTTCGCCGAGCAGGCAGGCCACGCCCCGGCGACCGACGCCAGCGGCGAGCCCGCCGAAGGCGCGGCCGAGGCTGCGCCCGGCGAAGCCGTCGCTGACGAGACTGCCGCGGCTGAGTCCGTCGCAGTCGAGCCGGAGCCGGTTGCGGCCGAGGCCGAGGTGGCCACGGAGCCCGAGGAGGTCGCGGCCCCCGCCAAGGCCGCAGCGGCAGCTCCCGCGCCCGCAGCGCCAGCGGAGGCGGCAGCTCCCGCAGAGCCCGCGGTTGCCGAGGCTCCTGCGGAGCCCGAGACGCCTGCCGCGGCCGAGCCCGAGACCGAGGACAGCCCCGAGGCCTGACGGCCCAGGGCCGGGCGCATGGTGCGCATCGGTTGCACCGGCGCGATCGGCGCCGGCAAGTCCACGGTCGCGGCGATGCTGAGCGCGCGCGGTGCCCACATCGTCGACGCCGACGTGCTGGCGCGCCGCGCGGTCGCGCCAGGGACTGCCGGCCTCGTGGCGGTCGCGGCGCGTTTCGGCGACGGAGTGCTTCGGGCGGGCGGCGAGCTCGACCGTGCCGCACTCGCGGCGATCGTCTTCGCCGACCCCGTCGCCCGGCGCGACCTCGAGTCCATCGTCCATCCCGCCGTGCAGGAAGCGATCGACGCCGAGCTCGCCACGCTCGACGACGACAGGGTCGCGGTGCTCGACGTCGCCCTCCTCGTCGAGACCGACGGCCGTTCGTGTTACGGCCTCGACGGCGTGCTCGTCGTCGACGCCCCCGAAGAGCTCTGCATCGAGCGCCTCGTCGAGGGACGGGGGATGTCCGAGGGCGACGCGCGCGCTCGGCTCGCGGCGCAGATCGACCGCGGCGAGCGGCTGCGGGCCGCCGACTTCGTGATCATCAACCTCGGCACGCTCGAGGAGCTCGAGGAGATGGTGGACCGAGCCTGGGCGTGGATCGTCGCCGTCGCCGCCGAGCGCCGGGCAGACAGCTGAGAGGGGAGCACCGATGACTGCCGATGCACCGACGATCCTCGCCACCTCCGGAGGGGTCCAGCGCGGCGAGCGCAGCACGTGGGGCTTCGCACCGCTGATCGACTTCGCGATCGAGCTCTCCGGCGCGACCGGACGTCCCCGCCTCTGCTACATCGGGACGGCCGGCGGCGACCAGCGCTATCAGGCCGCCTGGATGAGCGAGGCGGGTGCCGCGGCTGGCGTGAGCGTCAGCTATCTCCCGCTCTTTCCGATGCCCCCCACTGCCGACCTCGCGGGCTTCCTCCTCGAGCACGACGCGGTCTGGGTCGGCGGCGGGAGCGTCGCGAACCTCCTCGCGCTCTGGCGGCTGCACGGCCTCGACGGCGCGATCGAGGCAGCGTGGCGGGCCGGGGTCGTGCTCGCGGGGGTTTCCGCGGGCTCGATCTGCTGGCACCTCGGCGGCACGACGGACTCCTTCGGGCCCGACCTCGTCACCGTGCACAACGGTCTCGGCTTCCTCCCCTACGCGAACGGGGTCCACTACGACTCCGAGCCGCAGCGGCGCCCGCTCTTCCAGCGGCTCGTCGCCGAAGGCTCACTCCCGGAGGGGTACGCCACCGACGACGGCGTCGGCCTGCTCTACCGCGGGACGACGCTCGTCGAGGCGGTCACCGAGATCCGCGGCAAGGGCGCCTACCACGTGCGCGCCGAGGACGGCTCGGCCGTCGAGGAGCGGATCGAGCCCAGATTGCTGCGCGCCTGATCTTCGGCATCGCGGCCCGCTCTCGACGGTCACCCCTTCCCCTCTAACCGACAATCGCTCCCTATTCCGGGTACCGAGCGTGGTGAATCACATGCACTGACGTGCTTCAGGAACGTCCTATAACGGCACCGCGACCCCTACATTATTCATACAATGCGTGTGCAATTTGTGCGGGGTGCCGGTTTGTCGGCTGGCATCGCCTCTTCGCCAGAAGCCCCATTTCATGGGGAGAATGGCGAACCTCACGTCGCGATTGCGCGCAGAGGGTAACGGGCCACCCACGCTCCGTGGCCGAATCCAATACAGATGGTTCAGTACCGTCGCGAGGGCAGGGTATTTCTCGATAAATGCGCGCCGAGGCCGGTACTATTCGGCGCTCCCATGTATCCTCAACACCAGATGCCGAAGCCCTGATGATCCAGTCGATAGCGGGCGATTTCGGTCGCACTTTCCACAATGAGCCGTGCCGTGGACTCCGGCGCGCCCGCGCTCGGGTCGTTCGTTGACCCGCGCCCACCCCGCGGCGGGTCGTCGGGGCCGCCGGCACGCGCGGCGGCGCGGCGCGTTCCGGGCCGCCGCCGGTGCCTTCCTCTCGATGTCGCTCGTCTGCGGGGTGCTCTCGCTCGTCTTCGACGGTGCTGCGTTCGCCGGCGGGGGCCCGTGGGCAACGGCGACGACCGGTACCGTCCCTTCCCCGAGCGCTGCCGACCCGGTCGAGACACTGCAGGCGGTCGCGTGCGGCACGTCGGGCAACTGCATCGCCTTCGGCAAGTACACGGACAGCTCGTCAGACGTCCAGGGCGTCGTCGAGACCGAGCAGAACGGGTTGCTCGCCTTCGGCCAGGCGGCGACGCTTCCGAGCGACGCGGGATCGAACCCGTCGGTGTCCTTCTCCGCCGCGGCGTGCCCCTCCTCGAGCGTGTGCCTCGCCGTCGGGAACTACACGAACTCGAGCGGCGCGGTCATGCCGCTCGTCGAGACCGACAGCTCAGGCTCGCTCAGCGCGACGGCGCCGTCACTTCCCTCCGGAGCCGCGTCGAACCCCTACGCCACTGTGAAGAGCATCTCCTGCCCGGCGCTCGGCACCTGCTCCGCGGTCGGGAACTACTACAACGGCTCGACCAACCTCGGGCTGCTGATGAGCCTGTCGTCGGGTTCATGGTCCTCCACCACCCTCACCGCGCCGTCGAACGCCAGTCAGACTCCGGGCATCACCCTCAGCGGGGTCTCGTGCGGCTCGACGGCGAAGTGCTCGGCGGTCGGCGGCTACCAGGACGGCTCGAACGACACCCTCGGGTTCACCGTCGACGAGACCTCGATCTCGGCCAACACGTGGTCGTCGGCGACCGAGGCAACGCTTCCATCGGGCACGGCCAACGACCCCTTCGCCCAGCTGCGCCAGATCTCATGCTCGTCGGCGCTCGTCTGCGCGGCGGTCGGCTCGTACAACGACCCCTCGAACCACGCGCAGGGCGTGCTGCTCAACCGCACCGCTGCGGGATGGGCCTCGGGCATCGAGGCCAGCGCACCGGCGAACTCGAACCGGACGGTCGACCAGATCGAGTCGGTGTCCTGCCCCGCTGACGGCGGGTGCACGGCGGTCGGCTTCTACGAGGACTCCGCCGGGAGCTTCCAGGGCTTCGGGCTGGCCGAGACCTCGACGACCTCCTGGGGGACCGAGAGCGAGCTCGCGGCCCCGTCGAACGCCGGGGGCAACGGCTATCCCATCACGCCGAGCCTCGTCTCGTGCCCCTCGGTCGGAAACTGCGGCCTGTTCGGCACGTACTACGACACGAACACCCACGTCCAAGGCCTCGTCGACCTCGAGTCCGGGGGCAGCTGGTCCCAGCTGACCGGGGTTGCACTCGCCTCGCCGGCGAGCGATCCCGCGGTCGCGGCTTCGGCGATCGCGTGCCCTTCGGTGGGGACGTGCTCGGCGGTCGGGCGCTTCACCGAGAGCACCACGCACCGCGAGGGCTTCCTGGTCACCGCGTCCTTCACGGCGCAGAGCATCACCTTCACCTCCTCGATCCCCGGGAGCGACCCCGTCGCGAGCCAGTACACGCCGACCGCGACCGGGGGAGCCTCGGGCAACCCCGTGACCTTCTCGATCGACGCCAGTTCGGCCTCGGTCTGCTCGATCAGCGGCGGGGTCGTCACCTACAACGCCGTCGGGACCTGCACGGTCGACGCCAACCAGACGGGCAGCTCCTCCTACGGTGCCGCTCCCCAGGTCCAGCAGGCGATCTCGGTCACCCAGGGCATCCAGACGGTGTCGTTCACGTCGACCGCGCCGACCGCCGCCACGGTCGGCGGCAGCTACGCCGCCAGCGCCTCGGGCGGCGGCTCCGGCGACCCGGTCACCTTCTCCCTCGACGCCTCCTCGACGAGCGGCGCCTGCACGATCTCCGGCTCGACGGTCACCTTCGTCTCGCTCGGGGAATGCGTCCTTGACGCCAATCAGGCCGGGAACACGAACTACGCCGCGGCGACCCAGGTACAGCAGAGCTTCACCACCCGCCCGGCGGACGGCAGCGTCTTGTTCGACGACCAGTCGAGCGGCCTCTATCTGCAGGCACCAGGGGGGAGCCCGCTGCAGGTCGGCTACTTCGGCCGCGGCGTCGCCGCCGACGCGAGCGGCGACCTGTGGGGCGGCACCGCAAGCACGACCGTCGACTACTGGCCGGCCGGCGCCGCCGCGGCCGGGACGATCCACGTCGGGACCTCCTCGGCCAAGGGCCCCTCGGTCGACAACGCGGGCGACCTCGTCGTTCCCGACGCCGCCGCGGCGACGGTCTACAAGGTGCCCCACGGTGGCAGCGCCTCCGTGCTCGTCGCGCCCTCAGCGGGCCTCGGGAGCTCGGTCCGCTTCTCCGCGATCACCAAGGACGGGAGCACCGTCTACCTCGCAGACTCGAGCAACAACCGCGTCGAGGAGATCCCCTTCGCCGGCGGGGCGATGCGGACGGTGTCCACGGGCGGCCTGGGGCTGAACAGCCCGAACGGCCTCGCCGTCGATGGGGCGGGTGACCTGTTCATCTCCGACACCAACAACAACCGCATCATCGAGGTGCCGGTGAGCGGCAGCCCCTCGGTGGTGAGCACCGGCTCGAAAACGCTGAACGCCCCCCTCGGCCTCGCCACCGACGTGGCGGGCGACCTCTACGTCGACGACTCGGGCTCGGGCAACGTCTACAAGATCCCCGCCGGCGGCGGAACTCCGACGACGCCCTACAGCGCGAGCGGGCACTTCGTCTACGGCGTCGCCGTGGCGAGCGAGCCCCCCACGTGGAGCGCCGACACGCCCCCGACCTCAGCGACGGCGAACACCGCCTACGCCGGCTACACCTTCACGGCGAGCGACCCGAACGGCGTGAGCGCCCACTACGAGGTGGCGCCGGGGGGCTCGCTCCCCGGCGGCCTCTCGCTCAACTCTGCGAGCGGTGCCCTCGGCGGGACACCGACCGCCTCGGGCAGCTCGACCTTCACCGTCGCCGCCTATGACGGGGCGAACCTCGTCGACAGCGCATCGACGACGATCACCGTCGCCGCCCACGCACAGAGCGTGAGCTTCACCTCTGCGGCCCCGGTGGCGGCCACCGTCGGCGACACCTACGCCGTCACCGCCTCGGCCAGTTCGGGCCTCAGCCCGACGATCACCGTCGCCGCCTCGACGACCAGCAGCGCCTGCAGCTTCTCCGCCGGGAGCGTGACCTTCGACCACGCCGGCAGCTGCGTCCTCGCCGCCGACCAGGCCGGCAACAGCGCCTACTCGGCGGCGGCCGAGGCGCAGCAGACGATCACCGTCCACCAGCTGGCCCCCTCGCTCAGCTGGGCGATCCCCGGGGCGACGACCGTGAGCGCCGAATCGGATGCCTTTCCCGGGGCCTCGACGGGGGTCAACCTCACCGCCGGCCAGTCGGTCTTCGTGACCGCGAGCGGCCTCTGGTCGCCGGGCGGGGGCCTCCCCCTCGCGGACGCGAACGGCGAGGTCGGCACGAGCTTCGGCGGCTGCGAGCTCGCTCCCTCCGGCTGGGCGGGAGAGCTCGTGGGCTCGCTCGACGGCGGCAGCAGCTGGTTCACCCTCGGTGACGGGCCGAGCACGGTCGCCGGGCCGGGCGACTTGCTGCTCGCGAGCAACGACTGCCCCCCGGCGGGCGACTTCTCGGACAACTTCGGCACGCTCGCGGTGACCCTCACGCCGGTGATCACCTACGGTGCGGCGCTCCCGGCGACGGACCTCGACGCCTCGGCGTCGGTGGCCGGAAGCTACGCGTACAGCTCGTCGGCGGGGACGGTGCTCGGCGCGGGGCTGCACAACCTCTCGGTGACCTTCACACCGACCGACAGCGCCGATTACAGCACGGTCTCCACCACCGGGGGCCTCGACGTCGTGCCGGCGCAGCTCAGCATCACTGCCTCCTCGGGGAGCATCCTCCACGGCGGCGCGCCGCCATCGATCACCCCCCTCTACTCGGGCTTCGTGAACAGTGAGGGCGTCGCCGCGCTGACGACCGCGCCGAGCTGCTCGACCACCGCCACCGCCTCGTCGCCCGTCGGCCTCTACCCGACGAGCTGCTCGGGCGCCGTCGACGCGAACTACGCGATCACCTACGCGCCGGGCCAGGTCACCGTCGGACAGGCGACACCGCTGGTCACCTGGCCGACGCCCGCGCCGATCACCTACGGGGCGGTGCTCTCGGCGAGCGAGCTCGACGCCAGTGCGTCGGTGCCGGGGACCCTCAGCTACACCCCGCCCCTCGGCAGCCTGCCCGACGCCGGGAGCCAGACGCTGCAGGTCGCCTTCACACCAACCGACTCGGTCGACTACACCGCGGCCTCGGCGAGCGTGAGCCTCACCGTCGCCAAGGCGCAACAGCACATCACCTACGCCTTCTCGCCGAACGCCAACGCCTCCCTGCAGACGACCGTCGCCACCCCGGCGGGGGCCGTCGGCACGGCCGTCAGCCCTGACGGCGCCAGCGCCTACGTGGTCAACCAGTCGACCGGCACGCTGTCGGTGCTGAACACGGCCAGCGACGCCGTGACCGCTTCCGTCGCCGTCGGAAGCCAGCCCTCCGCCCTCGCCCTCGCGCCCGACGGTCACACCGCCTACGTCACCAACCGGGGCGGCGCGACGGTCAGCGTGGTCGACCTCCTCACCGACACCGTCGCCGCCACCGTGAACGTCGGCAGCCAGCCGGAGGGGATCGCCCTCTCGCCCGACGGCTCGCGCGCCTACGTCGCGAACACGGGCTCGGGAAGCGTGAGCGTGATCGACACCGCTTCGCACGCGGTCGTCTCAACGCTGGCGGTCACGCCGGGAGCGATGGGGGTGGCCGTCTCGGCCGACGGCTCGACCCTGTACGTCACCGAGCCCTCCTTCGCCAAGGTGGCGGTCGTCGACCTCGACTCGGGCGCGCTCGCCGCGACCACTGGCCTCGGCGGCTCGCCCTCCGGGGTCGCCCTCTCGACTGACGGCTCGACGCTCTACGTCGCCAACGGCGCGCTGAACAGCGTGCAGGTCCTCGCCACCTCCTCTGACGCGGTGACCGCCACGGTGAGCGGCCTCGCCGGCGCCTCCTCGGTGGCGGTGGCCCCTGACGGCTCGACGGTCTATGTGGCCGAGGGCTCATCGGCGCAGGTGTCGACCTTCTCGACCACCACCGATGCCCTCGACAGCTCCGTCGCCCTCGGGGGCAGCCCCGCCGCCGTCGCCGTCTCTCCCGACGGCCTCCACGCGTACGTCGCCAACTCGAGCGGCGGCCTTGACGTGCTCGCGGCGGGGGGCGTGACCGTCGCCGGCACCTTCGAGGTGAGCCCGAGCGGCGGCCCCTCGGGCAACACCCTCCGCCTCTCGATCGCCGCGGCGACGACCAACGGCGCCTGCACGATCTCGGCCAACCTGGTGAGCTTCGCCCACGTCGGCCTCTGCGTCGTCGAGGCCGACCAGCTGGGTGGCACGGACTACACCGCGAGCCAGGTCGACGAGGAGGTCGCGGTCGGCCAGGGGACGCCGGCGGTCACCTGGTCGCCGCCGACGCCGGTCACCTTCGGCACCGCCCTCTCGGCGACCCAGCTCGACGCCACCGCCTCGGTGCCGGGCACCTTGTCCTACACGCCGGCGCTCGGCAGCGTCCCCGCGGTCGGCACCGCGAACCTCTCGGCGACCTTCACCCCCACCGACGGCGCCGACTACCGCACGGTCACGGCCTCGGTGAGCCTGCAGGTCACCCAGGGCTCGTCGGCGGTGGCCTTCACCTCGAGCCCGCCCGCCGCGGTCTACGGGGGGAGCTACACGCTGACGGCGACGGTGAGCCCGGCGCGCGTCGCGGTGGCGGCCTTCAGCATCGACCCCGCTTCGGGGGTCGGCGTCTGCACGCTCTCGGGCGGCACGGTCGAGTTCACCGGCACCGGCGCCTGCGTGATCGACGCCACCGCGGCGGCCACGACGAGCTTCCTGCAGGCCTCGGCGAGCCAGCGCTTCACCGTCGCCGGTGCACCGCTCACCGTGACGGCCTCCTCGGCGGCCTTCAGCTACGGGAGCGCCGCGCCGGCGGTCACCGCGAACTACGCCGGCTTCGTCCGGGGCGACGACGCCGGCACGCTCGCCACCGAGCCGACCTGCAGCACCTCCGCCAGCGCCAGCTCATCGGTCGGCAGCTACGCGACCACCTGCAGCGGCGGCAGCTCCTCGCGCTACACCTTCAGCTACGTCGCCGGCACGGCGAAGGTGACGCAGGTGACGCCGTCGGTGGACTGGCCGACCCCCGCCGGGATCACCTTCGGCGCGACGCTCTCCTCGGGCCAGCTCGACGCCGACTCGCCCACGCCTGGGTCGTTCTCGTACACCCCCGCCCTCGGCTCTTCCCCCGCCGCGGGGAGCGACACGCTGTCGGTCACCTTCACCCCCACCGACTCGACCGACTACGCCACGGTGACCAAGAGCGTGATCCTCACCGTCGCCAAGGCGGCCCCGACGGTGACCTGGACGGCGCCGGGGCCCCTCACCTACGGCACCGCCCTCTCGGCGACCCAGCTCGACGCCACCTCCGCGGTGAACGGCAGCTTCTCCTACCAGCCCTCCTCGGGCTCGGTCCCCGCGGCGGGGAGCGACACGCTGTCGGTCACCTTCACCCCCGCTGACCCCCAGGACTACACCGCGGCGACCAAGAGCGTGACCCTCTCCGTCGGCAAGGCAATCCCGGTGGTGACCTGGACGACGCCCGCCGCGGTCACCTACGGCACGACCCTCTCGCCGACCCAGCTCGACGCCGCGAGCGCGGTGCCGGGGACCTTCGCCTACCAGCCCGCGGCGGGCGGCACCCCGGCGGGCGGCAGCGACACCCTGACGGTGGCCTTCACGCCGGCGAACACCGCCAACTACACCCCCGCCAGGGCGAGCACGACGCTGCTGGTCAACCCGGCGACCCCGACCATCACCTGGCCGACGCCGGCGGCGATCACCGAGGGGACCGTGCTGTCGGCGACCCAGCTCGACGCCAGCGCCCCGGTGCCGGGGAGCTTCAGCTACCAGCCCGCAGCGGGGAGCACCCCTTCCGCGGGGAACGTCACCCTCTCGGCGAGCTTCACCCCCACCGACGCCACTGACTACGCGACCGCGACCTCCTCGGTGAGCCTGCAGGTCGGCCCGGCCGCGCCGGCCACCACCACCACGACGACGACCACGACCATCCCGACGACCACCACGACCACGACGCTCGCCCCCGGCCCGGGAAGCGGCTCGACGAGCACGACGCTGGCGCCGGCGCCCTCCGGTGACGTGGCGATCGACATCGTCGGCCAGCCCGGGATCTCGATCACCCACGGCCACGTGCACGTCCACGGGAAGGGCTTCAGGCCCCGCTCCAGTGTCTCGATCGTCGCCCACTCGACGCCGACCGAGCTCGGCACGTCGCGCGTCGCGGGCAACGGGACCTTCGACGCGAACGTCGGCCTCCCGAGCAACCTCGCGACCGGTGCCCACCACATCGTCGTGAGCGGCACGCTGAAGAACGGCTCGATCGTCGCCCAGACCGAGGCCTTCACGGTCGCGACCGGCGCGCTCCTCGGCAGCGTCGGCACCGTGCCGCCCGGCCCGCTCGCGAACGACGTCGCCTTCGTCCCGTCCGCGCACAAGGCGAGCGTCCTCGCGACGACCGCCGGCACCACTGCGGCCCTCGGCGCGGTCAGCTCGGCGCTCGGTGGGGGGAGTGGTGGCGGCTCCGGCGGCGGCTCGAAGGGCGGCGGCTCGGACGGCGGCGGCTACCTCGAGGACGTCGAGCTCGAGCGGACGCGGCTGAAGCTCAAGGGCGGCCCGCGCGGCGACCGCTCCCGGAGCTGGCGCTGGCCGCTCACCGACAAGCTCGACCACTTCTCCAAGCACTCCCCGGTGCGGATCGCGGCGATCTCGCCGGTCGCCGGGCGCGTCTTTGTCGACGGCGACTACCTGCGGGCGATGTTCGGCGGCGCCTGGCTGCTGTTCTGCGCCGCGGCGCTCGCCGTCGGGCTCTACGCCTCGGCGAGCACCGGCTGGTACGCCGTGCCGCCCTCGCTCGGACTGTTCCTCGCCGTGCTCGGGTTCAGCCTCTTCGACTCGACCCTCGGCTACCTCGCCGGGATCGCCTTCTTCGCGGCGGCTCTGTTCGCCGGCCACATCACTTCGACCAATGAGATCCGCGACGGTGCCGGGATCGTCCTGTTGTGGTTCGCGGTGCCGCTTGCCGCGGCCGCGCTGCGGCCGCTGCGCCGCAACCTGCACCGGAGCCTCGGTGGCCTGTGGGACCGCGGCGCCGACCTGGTGATCGGTGGCCTCTTCGCGGCGTGGGCGGCCGAGAAGATGACGGGCGCCCTCGCCGGACTCGCCGGCGTCGACCTGCCGATCGAGAAGGACATCAACGTCATCGCCTTCTCGGTCCTCGGCTTCCTCGCGGCGCGCCTGGTCCTCGAAACGATCGCCGCCCACCACTATCCGAGGCGCCTCGAGAGAGTGACCCACGACGGCGTGCTCGAGTCCGAGAACCTGCAGGTCGGGCTGTCGCTCGTCGTGCAGGTCGTCCTCTTCCTCTTCATCTCGATCTCCTACACCGGCTCGAGCTGGCCGTTGTACGTCGGCGCGGCGGTCTTCTTCGCCCCGCTCGTCCCCTGGCTCTTCGCGGAGAAGATCCCGAAGAGCAAGTTCGTCACGAAGTGGAAGCCCGCGGGCCTCGTCAACTGGTTCCTCATCATCACGACGGGCGTGCTGCTCTCGCGCCTGCTCGGCCACCTCGTTCACGACGCCAAGCTCGCCGAGGCGCTCGGCTTCATCCTCCTCCCGCTGCCGGTCCTCGTCTCGTGGTCCCTCGAGCTCTTCGAGACCGACGAAGAAGACGAGGACGAGGACGAGGAAGCGGGAGAGGGCGAAGAGGGCGAAGGCGATGGGTACCAGGGGGAGGGGGGCGAGGAGCAGGAAGGCGTCGAGCGCGAGGCCGAGCTGGTCCTCGTCGGCGCCGCCTCCGGGGGCGAGCACGGCCACCCTGTCGCCGACGAGGCCTTCGGTTACCTCGAGCACGAGAGCGCCCGTACGCAGTTCCGGGCGGCCGAGGCTGAGCGCGGGATGACCAGGGCCGAACGAGCGGCGGCGCTCCCGGCCTCGCGGGAATGGGCGCGCCGGCTGGCGGGGGTGCCCCTCGTGGTCGTCAGCGTCTACCTCGTCGTGACCCATATCGCGGGCGGCTGAGCAGCCCGTTCGCGAGCCCCCGCGCCGGCCGGCAGGAGTGATATAGCCCCCCGGTATCCTGCGCCGGATGCCCCCTTTCCACGTCGTCTCGGAGTTCTCGCCGGCCGGAGACCAGCCGCGGGCGATCGCGGAGCTCTCCGCGGGGCTGGGGGAGGGGGAGCGCTTCCAGACCCTCCTCGGCATCACCGGGAGCGGGAAGAGCGCGACCATCGCCTGGACGATCGAGCAGGCGCAGAAGCCGACTCTCGTACTCGCGCCGAACAAGTCCCTCGCGGCGCAGCTCGCGGGCGAGTTCCGGGAGTTCTTCCCCGAGAACCGGGTGGAGTACTTCGTCTCCTATTACGACTACTACCAGCCCGAGGCCTATCTCCCGACGACCGACACCTACATCGAGAAGGACTCGTCGATCAACGACGAGATCGACCGCCTCCGCCACTCGACGACCTCGTCGCTGCTCACCCGCCGGGACGTGATCGTCGTCGCGTCGGTGAGCTGCATCTACGGCCTCGGCTCGCCCGAGGAGTACCGGGACAAGATCCTCTTCCTGCACCCCGGCGACACGATCGACCAGCGGGCGACGCTGCGCCGCCTGGTCGACATGTACTACGAGCGCAACGACCAGAACCTCGTGCGCGGCCGCTTCCGGGTGCGCGGGGACACGATCGAGATCCACCCCGCCTACGAGGAGACGGCGGTGCGCGTCGAGCTCTTCGGCGACCAGGTCGAGCGCATCACCCGCTTCGACGCACTCACCGGCGAGCTGCTCGGCGAGCTCGAGGAGCTCGTCGTCTTCCCCGCCAGCCACTACGTCGCCGGCGACGAGCGGATGCGCAAGGCGATCGCCGGCATCGAGGTGGAGCTCGGCGAGCGACTCCGCGAGCTCGAAGGCAACGACAAGCTGCTCGAGGCGCAGCGGCTGCGGATGCGCACCGAGCACGACCTGGAGATGCTCGCCGAGGTCGGGACGTGCGCCGGGATCGAGAACTACAGCCGCCATCTCGACGGCCGCAGCGCCGGCCAGCCGCCGTACACCCTCCTCGACTACTTCCCCGACGACTGGCTGCTCGTCGTCGACGAGAGCCACGTGAGCGTGCCGCAGCTGCACGGCCAGTTCTTCGGCGACCGCTCCCGCAAGGAGGTCCTCGTCGAGCACGGCTTCCGCCTGCCCTCCGCGATGGACAACCGGCCGCTGCGCTTCGAGGAGCTCGAAGGCCGCATCAACCAGTGCATCTTCATGTCGGCGACGCCGTCGGCATACGAGCTCGGCATCTCCGGGCGCGTCGCCGAGCAGATCGTCCGCCCGACCGGCCTCATCGACCCCGAGGTCACGGTGAAGCCCACCAAGCGCCAGATCGACGATCTCATCGCGGAGATCGAGAAGGTGAACGAGCGGGGCGAGCGCACCCTGGTGACGACGCTCACCAAGAAGATGGCGGAGGACCTCTCGGACTACCTCCTCGAGTCGGGGCTGCGCGTCCGCTACCTGCACTCCAACGTCGAGACGCTGGAGCGCATCGAGACGCTGCGCGACCTGCGCCTCGGCGAGTTCGATGTGCTCGTCGGGATCAACTTGCTCCGCGAGGGCCTCGACCTCCCCGAGGTCTCACTCGTCGCGATCCTCGACGCCGACAAGGAGGGCTTCCTCCGCTCCTCGACCTCGCTCATCCAGACGATGGGGCGGGCGGCGCGCAACTCGGCGGGGCGCGTGATCCTCTACGCGGACGTGATCACCGACTCGATGCGCAACGCGATGTCCGAGGTGGAGCGGCGCCGCGCCCGCCAGATCGCCTACAACACCGAGCACGGCATCGACCCGCAGACGATCCGCAAGGCCGTGACCGACCTGGTCGCGCAGTTCCGGATGGCCTCCGGTGTCGGGGCGATGCTCGCTGACGACGGGGCGCCGGTGCCGGGACGGCGCTCGGACCGCTCGCGCCGCGCCGGCCGGCGCGCGGCCGCGCACGCCGGCGCTCCCCTCCCCGAGCACCCCGGCGAGCTCCCCTCCGAGGAGCTCAACCGCCTCGTCGACACCCTCGAGGCCGAGATGCGCCAGGCCGCCACCGAGCTCCGCTTCGAGTACGCGGCGCGCCTTCGCGACGAAGTCCGCTCACTGCGAAGGGAGCTGCGCGAGGTCGGTTGAACGGCCGAGCGAGCCCCCGGGAGCCCTCCCGGTGGGCGGCGGCGCACCGATAGTCTCGCCCCTGGACATGGCAGAAACCCTCCTCATTCGCGGCGCGCGTGAGCACAACCTGAAGAACGTCTCCCTCGAGTTGCCGCGCGACAAGCTCATCGTCTTCACCGGCCTCTCCGGCTCGGGGAAGTCCTCGCTCGCCTTCGACACGATCTACGCCGAGGGGCAGCGCCGCTACGTCGAGTCGCTCTCCTCCTACGCCCGGCAGTTCCTCGGGCAGATGGACAAGCCGGACGTCGACTTCATCGAGGGCCTCTCGCCGGCGATCTCGATCGACCAGAAGAGCTCCTCGCGCAACCCCCGCTCGACGGTCGGCACGGTCACCGAGATCTACGACTACCTGCGCCTGCTCTACGCCCGCATCGGCCAGCCGCACTGCCCGAACTGCGGCCGCCCCGTCACCCGCCAGAGCCCGCAGCAGATCGTCGACCAGGTGATGGAGCTCCCCGAGGGGAGCCGCTTCCACGTCCTCGCGCCGATGGTCCGTGGGCGGCGCGGCGAGTACGAGGCGCTCCTCGAGGACCTCTCCCGCCAGGGCTTTGCGCGCGTGCGTATCGACGGCGAGGTGCGCGAGCTCTCCGAGCGGAGCGAGATCGACCTCGCCCGCTACGAGCAGCACACGATCGCCGTCGTCGTCGACCGGCTGATCCGCCGCGGCGAGATCGAGCACCGCCTCACCGAGTCGATCGAGACCGCGCTACGCCTCGGCGAGGGGGTCGCGGAGATCGACCTCCTCGACTCGGGGGAGACCCTCACCTTCTCCCAGCACCTCGCCTGCACCGACTGCGGGATCTCCTTCGGTGAGCTCGAGCCACGGAGCTTCTCGTTCAACTCGCCCTACGGCGCCTGCCCGACCTGCGCCGGCCTCGGGACGCGCTTCGAGGTCGACCCGGAGCTCGTCGTGCCGAACCCGGACCTCACGCTCGCGCAGGGCGCGATCGCCCCCTGGGCGGGGGCGCGCACCGAGTACTTCTCCCGCGTCCTGAAGGCCGCCGCGGAGTCCTTCGGCTTCTCGGTGGACAGCCGCTGGTCCAAGCTCACCAAAGCCCAGCAGAAGGTGATCCTCCACGGCGCCGGGCCGAAGCGCGTGCAGATTAGCTACCGCAACCGCTACGGCCACCAGCGCAACTACCAGACCTCCTACGAGGGGGTCATCCCCTGGCTCAACCGCCGCCACAACGAGGCCGAGAGCGAGTTCCAGCGCGAGCAGGCCGAGGGCTACATGCGCGAGGTCCCCTGCGGCGTCTGCGGCGGGACCCGCCTGCGCCCCGAGACCCTCGCGGTGACGATCGACGGCGTGAACATCGCCGAGCTCGCCGGGCGGGCGATCGGCGACGGCCTCGAGCTGCTCACCAAGCTCGAGCTCACCCCGCGCGAGGAGCTGATCGCCGAGCGGGTGCTGAAGGAGATCCGCGCCCGCCTGCAGTTCCTCGTCGACGTCGGCCTCCACTACCTCACCCTCGACCGCTCGGCGACGACGCTCGCCGGCGGCGAGGCGCAGCGCATCCGCCTCGCGAGCCAGATCGGGAGCGGCCTCGTCGGCGTGCTCTACGTCCTCGACGAGCCCTCGATCGGCCTCCACCAGCGGGACAACCGCAAGCTCATCGAGACCCTGCTGCGCCTGCGCGACCTCGGCAACACGGTGATCGTCGTCGAGCACGACGAGGAGACGATCCGCGTCGCCGACCACGTCGTCGACATCGGCCCGGGGGCGGGCGAGCACGGCGGGAGGATCGTCTACGAGGGCGACGTCGAGGGCCTGCTCGAGAGCGGCGAGTCGCTCACCGGCCGCTTCCTCTCCGGCGAGGAGCAGATCGCCGTGCCTGCGGCGCGCCGTCCGCGCGACAAGGGCGAGCTCGTCATCCACGGCGCACACGAGCACAACCTGAAGAACCTCGACGTCGCCTTCCCCCTCGGCTGTTTGACGGTCGTCACGGGGGTCTCGGGGTCGGGGAAGTCGACCCTCGTGAACGACATCCTCCACCGCTCGCTCGCGCAGTCGACGTACTCGAGCCGCGTCGTGCCCGGCCGCCACCGCTCGATCGAGGGCCGCGAGCAGGTCGACAAGGTGATCGACATCGACCAGTCGCCGATCGGCCGCACGCCGCGCTCCAACCCCGCCACCTACACCGGGGTCTTCGACCGCATCCGCACGCTGTTCAGCCAGTCCCAGGAGGCGCGGGTGCGCGGCTACGGCCCCGGCCGCTTCTCCTTCAACGTCGCCGGCGGCCGCTGCGAGGCCTGCAGCGGCGACGGCACGATCAAGATCGAGATGCACTTCCTCCCCGACATCTACGTGCCCTGCGAGGTCTGCAAGGGCGCCCGCTACAACCGCGACACCCTCGAGATCCTCTGGCGGGGGCGCAGCATCGCCGACGTGCTCGCACTCTCCTGCGAGGAAGCGCTCGAGGTCTTCGCCGCGCAGCCGCCGATCGCCCGCCACATGCAGACGCTCGTCGACGTCGGCCTCGGCTACGTCCGCCTCGGCCAGCCGGCGCCGACCCTCTCGGGCGGCGAGGCGCAGCGGGTGAAGCTCTCCTCCGAGCTCTCCAAGCGCTCCACGGGGCGCACCTTCTACATCCACGACGAGCCGACGACGGGGCTGCACTTCGAGGATGTCCGCAAGCTGCTCGGCGTCCTGCAGCGCCTCGTCGACCAGGGCAACACGGTGCTCGTCATCGAGCACAACCTCGACGTCATCAAATCCGCCGACTGGCTCATCGACCTCGGCCCCGAGGGCGGGTCGGGGGGCGGGTTACTCGTCGCCGAGGGGACGCCGGAGGAGCTCGTGAAGGTGAAGGAGAGCTACACCGGCCAGTTCCTGAAGCCCCTGCTGCGCCCCGCGGGGCGCGCCGCCGGGCGTCCCCGCCGCCGGGCCGCGGCGCTCGAGAGCGCCAGCTGACCCCGGCGGGCGCGCCGCCCGGGCGCCGGGGCGGGCGCGCCCTATAGCTTCTCGACAGGTCGTGAGCTGAGGAGGAGACCGATGGATCTCGGACTGGAAGCAAAGCGCGCCCTCGTCACCGGCGGCAGCAGGGGGATCGGCAAGGCCGTCGCCCGCCAGCTCGCCCTCGAGGGGGCGGACGTCGCGATCGCAGCACGTGACCAGGGGCGCCTCGACGCGGCCGCCAAGGAGCTCGCCGAGCTCACCGGGCGCCGCATCGTCCCCTTCACCGTCGACACCTCCTCCAACGATTCGGTGACCCAGATGGTGGCCGCGGCCGCCGAGGCCCTCGGCGGGATCGACATCCTCGTGAACGCCGCCGCGCGCCCCGGCGGCCAAGCGCCCCCCCCCAAGTACGACGAGCTCACCGAGGAGGAGTTCTTCGACCACATGAACGTGAAGGTGATGGGCTACCTGCGCGTCGTACAGCAGGTGGCGCCGCACATGAAGTCGAACGGCTGGGGGCGGATCGTGAACATCAGCGGCATGGCGGCCCGCCAGACCGGGACGATCATCGGCTCGATGCGCAACGTCGCGGTGGTGGCGATGACGAAGAACCTCGCCGACGCGCTCGGCCCCTTCGGGATCAACGTCACCGTCGTGCACCCCGGCACCACCCGCACCGAGGCGACGGCCCCCGACGACGGGACGCCCTTCACCGGCAACATCATCGGCCACATGGTCGACGCCACCGAGGTCGCCGACGTCGTCTGCTTCCTCGCCTCGCCCCGCGGCGTGGCGATCAGCGGCGACCTGATCGCGGCCGGCGGGGGCTCGCCCCGCGCGATCTACTACTGACCCAACTATTCACCAGGGTGAGCCGGCGGCACTGCCGCCGGCGGGAGGGGGAGCGATGGACGACGCCGTCCACGAAGAGGCCGTCCCTGACGAGGTGAGTCCCGAGACGTTCGCCTTGGCCCGCCACATCGCGAGCGCCCCCGGGCGCGAGCTGCCGGCCGAGGTCGCCGAGCGGGGGCGGATGCACCTCCTCGACTCGCTCGCCTCCGCCGTCTCGGGGCGGTCCCTCGAGGCCGGCCAGCGCGGGCTCGCCTGGCTGGAGGCGACCGCCCCCGCCGTGGGGCCGGCGACGGTGCTCGGCACCTCGCGCCGCGCCGCGCCGTTCGCCGCGGCGCTCGCCAACGGGATGGCCGCGCACGCCGACGAGACCGACGACAGCCACCAGGCCTCGCTCACCCACCCCGGCTGCTCGGTGCTCCCCGCCGCGCTCGCCGCCGCGGAGGCGGCGGGGGCCTCGGGGGCGACGCTGCTGCGGGCGGTCGTCGTCGGCTACGACGTCGCGGCGCGCGTCGGGGCGACGGTGCGCTCGGCCGAGCAGCACCGCGACGCCGGCCGCTGGGCGAGCCACCCGGTGATCGGCACCTTCGCCGCCACCGCCGCCGCCGCCGCCGCGGCGGGCCTCGACGAGACCCAGGTCCGCCACCTCCTCTCCTACGCCGCCGACCTCGCCTCGGGGGTGACGACCTGGGTGCGCGACACCCACCACGTCGAGAAGGCCTTCGTCTTTGCGGGGATGCCCGCCTCCAATGCCCTGTTGGCGACGAGCCTCGTCGCCGCGGGCTGCGACGGCGTCGAGGACGTCTTCTCCTCCTCGCCGAACTGGCTGGAGGCCGCGCACCCCGGCGCCGAGCGCGGCGGCCTCGTCGCCGGCCTCGGGAGCGACTTCGGGGTGATGGGGGCGACGGTGAAGAAGTACGCCGTCGGCTCGCCCTCCCAGGCCGCCGTGGAGGCGATGGTCACCCTGATCGGCCGGGGGCTGACGGCCGAGGAGACCGAGGAGGTCGCCGTGCACCTCGCCCCCGAGGGGCTGGTCGTCGTGAACGACCGCAAGATGCCGAACGTCAACGCCCAGTACCTGCTGGCGGGCACGCTCGTCGACGGCGCCTTCTCGATGCGCATGGCGCACGACGCGGAGCGCCTCGCATCGCCCGAGATACGCGCCGTGATGGCGCGCATCACGCTCGTCCCCGACGAGTCGCTGCGCGGCACGCGCGCCGCGCTGCTGAGGGTGCGGCGCCGCGACGGCAGCACCCTCAAAGAGGACGTGCGGGCGGTGCGCGGTACCCCCGCCGACCCGATGTCCTTCGAGGAGGTGGCGGTGAAGGCCGCCGACCTGCTCTCGGGGGCGCTCGGCGCCCCCGCGGCGCGCCACGTCGTCGAGCTCTGCTCGGGGATCGAGACGCTGCGGGACCTCGCGCCGCTGCAGGGCGCGCTGGTGGGCCGGTGAGCGCCGTCCAGCCGGCGGGGATCTCGGGGAAGGTGGTCCTCGTCACCGGCGCGCAGCGCAACATCGGCCGCGCCACCGCGGTCGCCTTCGCGCGCGCGGGGGCGAGCCTCGCCCTCACCTCGCGGCGGGGAGCCGAGGCACTCGAGGAGACGAGCGCGGCGGTGCGCGAGGCCGGTGGCGACGCGGACGGCTTCGCCCTCGACCTCGCCGACCCCGAGGGCCCGGAGCGCCTCGGGGCGGAGCTGCTCGCCCGCTACGGCCGGGTCGACGTGGTGGTGCACAACGCCGCGATCCGCCCGCAGACCCCCGTCGGCGGGACGGCCGCCGCGACCTGGGACGAGGTCTTCGCGGTGAACGTGCGCGGCGCCTTCCTCCTCAGCCAGGCGCTGCTGCCGGCGATGGTCGAGGCGGGGTGGGGGAGGCTCGTCTTCATCGGCGGGATCAGCTCCTACATCGGCCAGCGCGAGCGCGTCGCGGTGCTCTCGAGCAAGCTCGCGGTCGTCGGCTTGGCGCGCGCGCTCGCCTTCGAGTTCGCCGCCGCGGGGGTCACCGCGAACGTCGTCGTCCCCGGCTTCATCGACACCGTGCGCGGCGAGGTGGCGCTCTACGGCCCCGCCCTCGACGTCGGCGGGCGGACCCGCAACGTCCCGATGGGGCGCCTCGGCGGCACCGCCGAGGTCGCCAATGCCTGCCTCTTCCTCGCCTCCGAGCTCGCCGCCTTCACCACCGGCCAGGAGCTCTTCGTCTCCGGCGGCGCGCACCCGATCACCCGCGAGGGCGTCGGCGGCTGAGCGGCCCTCAGAGCAGCGCGGCGAAGGCGCGCGCCGCCGCCGCCGCCTGCCCGGAGCCCGCGGGGTCGCCGCGCTCAGCGAGGAAGAGCGCCCAGTCGACGCTGCGGGCGACGCCCCAGGCGGCGACGCGCGCCGGTTCGAGGGCGAGTGGCCCGCTGACGGCGCGCACCCGACGGGCGATCTCCGGCCCCTCGGCGGTGCCCCCCGCCTCGAGGACGAGGGGGACGGGCTCGTAGGCGGGGTCGCCGAGGAGGGGCTTCGGGTCGATCACGAGCCACGGCTCGCGCGCCGCGGCGAGGATGTTGCGGGGCTGCAGGTCGCCGTGCAGGAGCAGCTCGCCGCCGCTTTGCGGGAGCTCGCGCCAGAGCGCGATGCCCTCGTCGACGAGGGTCGCGTCCATCGCCCTCGGGAGGCGCTCGCGGCGCTCCTCGGCCTCGCCGGCGCGCCGGCCGGCGAGCGCCTCGAGGCGCAGGTAGGGGCCGTTCCCCGGGCCGCGGCGCCAGAGGCGGCGCAGCAGGCGGGCGCCGATCGCGAGCACCGAGTCGGCTGCCTCGCCTGCCGACAGGTGGGTGCCCGGGAGGCAGCGCTCGACGAGGAGCGCCCGCTCCCCCTCGTCGTGCTCGAGGAGGCGCACCGAGCCCTCGCCCCCCCAGGCCGAGAGGGCGGCGGCCTCGCCGGCGGGGTGCTGCTCGGGGAAGGCGACGCGCAGCACCGCGCTCGTGCCGTCGGGGCGGCGGCAGGGGGCGACGAAGGCGGTGCGCGCCCCGGTGAGCGGCTCGCCGAGCTCGAGGGACCAGCGGTCGGCGAGGGCGGTGACGCGGGCGGGGAGCGCCTCGGAGAAGGCGCGCCCCTCGTCCCCGAAGTAGCGGGCGAGGGCGGCGTCGAGGTCGTCGGGGACTTCCGGCAGGGCCCCGCGACCACCGTGCGCGCTGGCCATCACCTCACGCTACCGACACGCCGCCGAAAGGGCCCCTCCGGGCTGGCGGTGAGCCCGCCGGCGCCCCCGGGTGAGGGCGCCGCGCCCTATCGTCGGGGGGATGCTCAGCCGCCCCGAGCACATCCCCGACAGCCCCGGCTCCTACCAGTTCAAGGACGCGGACGGGCGCGTGATCTACGTCGGCAAGGCGCGCTCGCTGCGCAGCCGCCTCTCCAACTACTTCGTCAACCCCGCCCAGCTGCACCCCCGGACGGCACAGATGGTGGCGAGCGCTGCCTCGGTCGAGTGGATCCAGGTCCGCTCCGACGTCGAGGCGATCATGCTCGAGTACAACCTCATCAAGGCGCACCGGCCGCGCTTCAACATCCGCCTCGTCGACGACAAGAGCTACCCCTACCTGGCGGTCACCGTGGACGAGCGCTTCCCGCGCGCGATGGTGATGCGCGGCGCGAAGCGCAAGGGCAACCGCTACTTCGGCCCCTACGCGCACGCCTACGCGATCCGCGAGACCCTCGACCAGCTGCTGCGCTCGTTCCCCATCCGGACCTGCACGAACGCGAAATTCGGCCGCCACGAGCGCCTCGGCCGCCCCTGCCTGCTGTTCCACATCGAGCGCTGCTCGGGGCCCTGCGTCGGCGCCGTCGCGGACGAGGTCTACCGGGGCCTCGTCGAGGACCTGATGGCCTTTCTCGAGGGCGAGACCAAGCCGCTCATCGACCGCCTCGAGGTCGAGATGCAGGCCGCCGCGGAGGCCCTCGAGTTCGAGCAGGCCGCCCACCTGCGCGACCAGCTGGAGTCCGTGCGCCTCGCCTCGGAGCGCCAGGAGATGGTCGTCGACGCCGGGGAGGACCTCGACGTCGTCGGCGTCACCGAGGAGGAGCTGGAGGCGGCGGTGCAGGTGCTGCACGTCCGCCGCGGCCGGGTCGTCGGGCGCGACGGCTTCATCCTCGAGAAGGTCGAGCCGGTCGCCACCCCCGAGCTCGTCGGGCGGATCCTCGAGACCCACTACGCGGAGACGCCGCTCAGCCTCCCCCGCCAGGTGCTCGTCCCCGAGCTCCCCGAGGAGGCGGCGACCTACGAGGAGTGGCTCGCCGAGCGGCGCGGGCAGAAGGTGACGATCGCCGTGCCGCAGCGGGGGCGCAAGCGCGCCCTTCTCGAGGTGGCGACGCGCAACGCCACCGAGCAGCTCGCCCGCCACCGCCTGCGGCGGGCGACGGACCTCTCCTCGAGGGCGCGCGCCCTCGACGAGCTGCAGAGCTACCTCGGCCTCCCCGACGCCCCGCTGCGCATCGAGTGCTACGACATGAGCCACCTGCAGGGGAGCGACTACGTCGGCTCGATGGTGGTGATGGAGGACGGCCTCCCCAAGCGCAGCGACTACCGCCGCTTCAAGGTCACGAGCGTCGCCGGAAACGACGACTACGGGGCGATGCACGAGGTGCTCTCGCGGCGGCTGAAGCGCCTCGACGAGGCGCCGCGCGCCACCGACGGCCGGCCGACCCGTTTCGCCTACCCCCCGAACCTGCTGCTCATCGACGGCGGCAAGGGCCAGCTCGGGGTGGGGGAGGAGGTCGTCGCCGAGCTCGGCCTCGAGGGGCGCTTCTCGCTCGCCTCGCTCGCCAAGCAGTTCGAGGAGGTCTTCGTCCCCGGTCGCCCCGAGCCGATCCGCATCCCCCGCGACTCCGAGGCGATCTACCTGCTGCAGCAGATCCGCGACGAGGCGCACCGCTTCGCGATCACCTTCCACCGCGAGCTGCGCGGCAAGCGCATGACGACCGGCGCCCTCGACGGCGTCCCCGGCCTCGGCCCGAAGCGCCGCGAGCGCCTCGTGCGCGAGCTCGGCGGGGTGCGCAAGGTGCGCGCCGCGGCGCTCGAGGAGCTGCTCGCCCTCGAGTGGCTCCCCGAGCCCGTCGCCCGCGCCCTCTACGCACGGTTGCACGGCCGCGAGCTCGCCCCGATCGGCGCGGCGTGAGCGAGCGCCCGCCGCCATCCGGGGCGGCGCTGTGGGACGAGCACGCCGGCTGGTGGAAGAAGACCTTCACCCACGGCGCCGACATCGAGTACGAGCGGGAGATCCTCCCCCTCGTCACCGCCGAGCTCGGCGGCCTCGGGCTGGTGCTCGACCTCGGCTGTGGGGAGGGGCAGGTGGCGCGCGCGCTCGCCGCCGCCGGGCCGGCGGTCGTCGGCCTCGACCCCTCGCGCGCGCAGCTCGACAACGCCCGCGCCGAGGGGGGCGGGCCGCGCCTCGTCTGCGGGGCGGGCGAGGCCCTCCCCTTCGCCGGCGGCAGCCTCGGCGGCGTCGTCTGCTGCCTGGCGATCGAGCACAGCGACGACCCCGACGCCCTGCTCGGCGAGGTCGCCCGCGTCCTCGTGCCCGGCGGCACGCTGCTGCTGCTCGTCAACCACCCGATGTACCAGGGGCCCGGCAGCGGCTTCGTCGACGACCAGATCCTCGACGAGCACTACTGGCGGGTGGGCCCCTACCTCTCCGAGCAGGTCACCGTGGAGCAGGTGGACGCCGGCGTGGCGATCCCCTTCGCCCACCGCCCCCTCTCGCGCTACCTCAACCCCCTTGCCGCCCTCGACCTGCTGCTCGTCGAGATGCACGAGCCGCCGCCGCTCCCGGAGTTCCTCGCCGGCTCGGTCGACCCCGCCCTCGAGGGGGCGATCCCGCGGCTGTTGGCGATGCGCTTCGAGCACCGCCCCCGCCGCTGAGCGGCGCGCGCGGGCGCCCTCGCCGCGCCCGCTGCGGCCGGCGCGCCGCTGGCGTGGC
Source organism: Acidimicrobiales bacterium (assembly GCA_035533595.1). NCBI lineage: Bacteria > Bacillati > Actinomycetota > Acidimicrobiia > Acidimicrobiales > Acidimicrobiales bacterium. The sequence continues at coordinate 12,925 of DATLTN010000032.1, read as the reverse complement.
AGCCTTGAGCGCAGCGGCTCTCGAGGGGAGGACGACGGTGTGGCCGAGTACCTGATCGTGACGGGCCTCTCCGGCGCGGGGCGCTCGACGGCGGCGGCCACCCTCGAGGACCTCGGCTGGTTCGTCATCGACGGCCTCCCGCCGGCGCTCCTCGGGCGCGTCGCGGAGATCGCGGTGCACGGCGACTCCGAGCTCGAGCGCTTCTGCTTCGTCGCCGGCCGCGGCGGTGCCGAGTCGGTGAGCGAGCTCGTCCCCGCGGTCGAGGCGTTGCGGGCGACGGGGGCGCGCGTCCGGCTGCTCTTCCTCGACGCCTCCGACGAGGTGCTCGTCCGCCGCTTCGAGGGGACGCGCCGCCGCCATCCCGTGGAGGGCCAGGGGGTCCTCGACGCGATCCGCGCCGAGCGGGAGCTCTTTTCCGAGCTGCGCCAGGGGGCCGACGTCACCCTCGACACGAGCGACCTCAACACCAACGAGCTGCGCGCCCGCCTCGTCGAGCTCTTCAGCGGGAGCGAGGCGGCGGGGGCGATGGAGACGACGGTCGTCTCCTTTGGCTACAAGCACGGCCTCCCCCTCGACGTCGACCTCGTCCTCGACTGCCGCTTCCTCCCCAACCCCTACTGGATCGAGGAGCTGCGGCCGAAGAGCGGCCTCGACGAGGAGGTCCGCCGCTACGTCCTCGACCAGCCGGAGGCGGTCGAGTTCCTGCAACGCATCGGCGGGCTGCTCACCTTCCTCCTCCCGAACTACGCGAAGGAGGGGAAGTCCTACCTCTCGATCGCGATCGGCTGCACCGGTGGCCGCCACCGCTCGGTCGCCGTCGCCGAGGCCCTCGCCGAGACGATCGCCGGCGAGGGTTACCACCCGACGGTGCACCACCGGGACATCGACCGTTGAGCGGCCGGCTCGTCGCCGGCGGGCCCCGCGTCGTGGCGATCGGCGGCGGCCACGGCCTGGCGCGCAGCCTCGGGGCGGCGCGCCGCTACGCGGGGGAGATCTCGGCGATCGTCTCGGTCGCTGACGACGGCGGCAGCTCGGGGCGGCTGCGCGAAGCGCTCGGGATCCCCGCGCCGGGCGACGTCCGCCGCTGCATCACGGCGCTCCTCCCGGGCCCCTCGCCGCTCGGCGAGAGCCTCGAGCACCGCTTCCACGGCGGCGAGCTCGAGGGGCACGCCTTCGGCAACCTCCTGCTCGCCGCGCTCAGCGCGGCGAGCGGCGGCTTCGTCGGCGGGATCGCCGAGACCTGCGCGCTGCTCGGCACGGTGGGGCGGGTGCTCCCCGCCACCGAGGAGCCGGTGACCCTCGTCGCGCAGGCCGCCGAGGGCGAGCTCGCCGGGCAGGTGCGGATCATGGGCACCCCCGGGATCCGCCGCGTCTCGCTCGACCCGCCGGCGATCGCCGCCGCACCCGAGGCGCTCGCGGCGATCGCCCGCGCCGACCAGCTCGTGCTCGGCCCCGGCTCGCTCTACACGAGCATCCTCGCCGCCCTCGCCCCCGCGGGGATGACGGAGGCGATCGCCGCCTCGCCGGCGCGTGTCGTCTACGTCGGTAACCTCGCCGAGCAGACCGAGACGACCGGCTACGACGTCGCCGCCCACGTCGCCGCGCTGGCGGCGCACGGGGTCGTCCCCGACGTGGTGCTCGCGGACACGAGCCGCCTCGCGCTCGGCGCGCTCGGCGGCCGCAGCTGCGTCGTCGAAGCCCCCCTCGCCGCCGCCTCGGGGGCGGTGCACGACGAGGCGCTCCTCGCCGCGGCGCTCGCCGCCCTCGTGACGGGCTGACACACCTCGTGGCATCAATGGTTGCGTTCCGGCGCCGCGGCGAGTCAGATTGTCACGCCGGCAACGGAGCCGGAGCGGGCCAGAGGGCCGACTGATCGGGCGGTGACGAAGATGACCGTGCGTGTCGCAGTCAACGGATTCGGGCGGATCGGCCGCAACTTCCTGAGGGCGCTGCACGAGGGGAAGGGCGACGTCGAGATCGTCGCCATCAACGACCTCGTCGATGCGGCCTCGAACGCGCACCTGCTGCGCTACGACTCGACGCACGGCCGCTTCGGCGGCAAGGTCGTCGTCCACGACAAGGCCCTCGTCGTCGACGGCCACGAGATCGCCGTCTTCGCCGAGCGCGACCCCTCGGCGCTGCCCTGGGGGGACCTCGCGATCGACGTCGTCGTCGAGTCGACGGGGCGCTTCACCAAGCGCGCCCAGGCGCACGCGCACATCGACGCCGGCGCGGCGCGCGTCGTCATCTCGGCGCCCGCCGACGACGCCGACGCGACCTTCGTCGTCGGCGTGAACGACGACACCTTCGACCCCGCCCGCCACCTCGTCGTCTCCAACGCCTCCTGCACGACCAACTGCTTCGTGCCGATGGTGAAGGTCCTCGACGACGCCTTCGAGCTGCGCCAGGCGCTGATGACGACGGTGCACGCCTATACCAACGACCAGGAGCTGCTCGACCTCGCCCGCGACAACCTCCGCCGGGCGCGCGCCGCGGCCGTGAACATCGTCCCGACGGCGACCGGCGCCGCGAAGGCCACGGACCTCGTGCTCAGCGCGATGAAGGGGCGCCTCGACGGCGTCTCGCTGCGCGTCCCGGTGCAGGACGGCTCGATCACCGACGTCACCGCGGTCCTCGGCGCGCAGGTGGACGCGGACGAGGTGAACCGGGCCTTCGCCAACGCCGCGGGGACGGGGCGGCTCGCGCGCGTCCTCGACTACACCGACGACCCGATCGTCTCGAGCGACATCGTCGGCTCCCCGGCGAGCTGCACCTTCGACGCCGACCTCACCCGCGTCATCCCCCTCGACGGCGGGCAGACGCTCGTCAAGGCCTTCGGCTGGTACGACAACGAGTGGGGCTACTCCAACCGCCTCGCCGACCTCGTCGAGATCGTCGGGAGCAAGTGAGCCCGCTCACCCGAGCGGCCCGGCGCCGGCCGACCGCCACCTGAGATGCAGCCCCTCCCTCGGCTCGAGGACCTCCCGCACCTCGAGGGCGCCTCGGTGCTCGTGCGCGTCGACTTCAACGTCCCTCTCGCCGAGCGCGACGGGCGGCGCGTCGTCGCCGACGACTTCCGCATCCACGCAGCGCTCCCGACCCTCGCGTACCTGATCGACAAGGGCGCGTCGGTCACGGCCTGCACCCACCTCGGCCGTCCCGAGGGAAAGGTCGACGAGCGCTACCGGGTGGCGCCCGTCGCCGAGCGCCTTGCCGTGCTGGCGCCCGGGGTCACCCTCCTCGAGAACCTCCGCTTCGACCCGGGCGAGGAGGCGGACGACCCCGCCTTCGTCGCACGCCTCGTCGCCGGCCACGACTGCTACGTGAACGACGCCTTCGGCGTGAGCCACCGCGCGCATGCCTCGGTGGTCGGCCCCCCCGCCCTCCTCCCCTCCGCCGCCGGCTACCTGCTGGCGCGCGAGGTCGAGGTCCTCGGCGGCCTGCTCAACGAGCCGCGCCGCCCCTTCGTCGCCGTCGTCGGCGGGGCGAAGATCGCCGACAAGCTCGCGGTGCTGCGGGCGCTCGCCGAGAAGGTCGACACTCTCGTCGTCGGCGGCGGGATGGCCTACACCTTCCTCGCCGCCATCGGCCACACCGTCGGCTCCTCGCTCCTCGACCCGGCGCGCGTGGAGGACTGCAGGGCGCTCCTCGCCTCGGGGATCGAGGTCCTCCTCCCCTCCGACACCCTCGCCCTCGGCCCCGACGACGCCGTCTCCTCCTTCGGCAGCGACCTCCCCGACGGCTGGTCGGGGCGCGACATCGGCCCCGAGAGCGCGGCCCACTTCGCCGCCGCGGTGGCGGGTGCCGAGACGGTGCTGTGGAACGGCCCGATGGGCGTCTTCGAGGACGAGCGCTTCGCCGCGGGGACGCGCGCCGTCGCGGAGGCGGTCGCCGCCGCGCCCGGCTTCACCGTCGTCGGCGGCGGCGACTCGGTGGCGGCGATCGACGAGTACGGCCTCGCCGAGAGGATCGACTTCGTCTCGACGGGCGGCGGCGCCTCCCTCGAGTTCATCGAGCAGGGCGACCTCCCGGGCCTCGCCGCGTTGCGCGCCGGACGGGGCTGAGGCCGTGGTGGGGGAGCGCCCCGTCCTCGTCTCGGGCAACTGGAAGATGCACGAGAACCACTTCGAGGCGCTGAAGCTGATCCAGGAGCTCGCCGCGCTGCTGCGCGCCAAGCCTGCGCCCCAGGGGGTCGAGGTGAGCCTGCACCCGCCCTTCACCTCGCTGCGTAGCGTGCAGACCGCCGTCGAGACCGACCACCTCCCGGTCGCGCTCGGCGCGCAGAACTGCCACTTCGAGGAGCGGGGGGCCTACACCGGCGAGGTGAGCCCCGAGATGCTCGCCAAGCTCAACGTCGCCTACGTGATCGCCGGCCACTCCGAGCGCCGCCAGTACTTCGGGGAGAGCGACGAGATCGTCTGCATGAAGCTCGACGCGATCCTGAAAGCGGGGATGGTGCCGATCCTCTGCGTCGGCGAGAGCGGCGAGGAGCGCGCCGAGGGCATGGCCCTCGCCAAGGTCGCCGGGCAGCTCGAGGCCGCCCTCGGCCGCCGCAAGGGCGAGGAGATCGCCCGCGTCGTCGTCGCCTACGAGCCGATCTGGGCGATCGGCACCGGCGTGGTCGCGACCCCCGACGACGCCGAGGAGATGTGCGGGACGATCCGCGACGAGCTCACCCGCCTCGGCGGCGCGGTCGCCGCCACGGCGCGCGTCCAGTACGGGGGGTCGGTGACGCCGGAGAACGCAGCCGACCTGCTCGCCTGCGCGAACGTCGACGGCGCCCTCGTCGGCGGCGCCAGCCTCGACGCCGCGAAGTTCCACGCCATCGTCTCCGCCGCCGGCTGAGGCTGCAGCCGCGGCGCGCGCCGGGGGCCGCGGCCGCATCCGCGGCTAACCTGCGCTTTCCGGTAACCGGCTCGGAAAGGGACGGAGCACGTGCTCACTGATGTCGTGGTCGGGGTCGAGGTCTTGGCCTCCCTCGCCCTCATCCTGCTGATCCTCCTCCACTCCGGGCGCGGCAGCGGCCTCTCGGACATGTTCGGCTCGAGCGTCGGATCGGCCGCCGCAGGCTCGACCGTCGCCGAGAAGAACCTCGACCGGATCACGATCGCGGTGGCGGTGATCTTCGCCTTCGCGACGATCGTCATCGACCTTCGTTGGGGCTGAGGCTCGGCCGGCCGCTACTCCTCCTCCTCGCGGGGATCGCGCTCCTCGGCTGCACCGCCGCCGCCGGCCCGGCGCCTTCGAGCACGACCACCACCATCTCGGGGGTCGTCACCTACAGGACGAGCGGCACCGTGACCGTCGCCGTCCCCCGCCTGCCCCGCGAGTTCAACCCCCTTACCCCGCAGGGCGCGAACTCGGTCACCGCGATGGTGATGGCCGAGGTCTGGCCGCAGACCTACGTCACCGGCAACCGCCTCCCCCCGACGACCTGCCCGACCGGCGGCCCCGCCTGTGACTCGCTGCTCTCCACCGTCGGCGCCGAGGTGCAGAGCGTGCAGCCCTTCGTCGTGAGGTACACGATCGACCCGGGAGCCAAGTGGTCGGACGGCGCGCCGATCACCTCCTCGGACTTCATCTACGAGTGGCAGCAGGAGCTGACGGTCGGCCCCACCCTGCCGGCGACCAACCCCACCCTCGGCTACCAGGAGATCAGCTCGATCTCGCCACCAGCGGCGACGACCTTCGAGGTCACCTTCTCCGCCCGCGACGCCGACTGGCCGGCGCTCTTCTCACCCCTCGTGCCGGCGCACGTCGCCGCCGTGCACGGCTGGACGGCGGCCTTCGCGACCTCGCCGCCGCGGGCCACCAAGCAGCGCGGCACGGTCACCCGCCCCGTGCCGGCGACCCTCGTCTCGGGCGGCCCCTACGAGATCGCGCGCGAGACCTACCGCGGCTCGAGGCCGGTCGCGCTCGCCCTCGTGCGCAACCCGCACTACTGGGGTCCGCCGGCGCGCCTCGGGCGCATCACCTTCCTCGTCGAGCCCTCCGTCGGCGCCACCCTCGACGCGCTGGCGCGGGGGAGGGTGCAGGTCGCCGAGGTCCCGCCGAGCCCGGCGATCGACTCGCTCGTCGAGACGAGCACCGACCTCACCGAGCAGCCCGCCCTCTCGCCGACCCTCGAGCAGCTCGTCTTCAACCTCGACGACCCGCAGCTCGTGCCCGCAGTCCGCCAGGCGATCGCGGAGTCGATCGACCGCCACCAGCTCTTCACCAACACGATCGGTCTCTCGACCGCCGAGGGCGGGGTGAACGGCAACCGCCTCTACCTCTCGGGCGCGCCCGGGAGCACGGCGAACGACGGCACCTACCAGTCGGTCGACCTCGACGCCGCCGACTCGCTGCTCACGTCGGTGGGCTACCAGGTCGATGCCGACGGGGTGGTGCGCGGCCCGACCGGGACGCCGCTCACCCTCACCCTCTCGGGGCCGACCGGCGACGCCGTCGCCGCCTCGGTCGAGCAGCAGCTGCAGGCCGAGCTCCTGCAGGCCGGGATCCACCTCGCGATCCGCAACGTGAGCGAGGAGGAGCTGCTCGGCACAGTGCTGCCGCGCGGCCGCTATCAGATGGCGATCGCGCCCTACCTGCTCTCCCCCTACCCCTCGACGGCCGCCGCGCTCTACACCCAGCCCGTCGGCCCGACCCCCTCTGCATTGCAGGCGGCGGGCGGGGTGACCGGCGCCGCCGGCCCGACCGTCGGTGCGACCGGGGCCACGGGGGCGACGGCCGCGGTCCCGGTCTTCACCGTGCGGGCGGACGGCGGCGAGCCCGCCTCGGTCGTCTCCGGCTCGGTGACCCGCGATGTGCTCGGCTACCGCGACCCCGAGATCGCGGCGCTCTTCGCCGAGGCCTCCGGGGAGCTCAACCAGAGCGCCGGCTCCGGCCTCTACAACGAGATCGACACCGCGCTGTGGGCGGCGCTGCCGACAGTGCCGCTGTTCGAGGTGCCGCTCACCCTCGTCACCGCGAGCGACCTCGTCGGGGTGAGCGCCGCGCCGAGCCCAGCGGGGCCGATGTGGGATGCCCAGAACTGGGCGATCCAGACCAACCCGCCGCCGACGACGACCACGATGCCGGCGAGCTGAGCGCCCTCTCACGAGCCCCAGGGACGTCCTCCCCCTCAGCGGTGGGCTTCGGCCTGGCGGGTGAGGAAGTTCCAGCCGAGGTCGAGGCCGTCGTCGGACCAGACGCTGGCGCGCTTCGCGAGCGCCTCGTCGTCGGGCGACCAGTGCCGCACCTCGCCCGCGAGCAGCTGCGTGCGGCAGGCGCGGTCGAGCAGCACCGCCCCCATGATCGCGTGCGGCACGCTGGCGCCGGCGACCGCGATGCCGTGGTTCGGGATCAGCAGCGCGTTGCGGTCGCCGATCGCCGCCGCGAGGTGCTCGCCGAGCTCGCGCGTCGAGATGAGGTCCCCGGTCTCGGTGAAGCGGGCGAGCGCGGGAGGCACGAAGTAGCAGGCGTCGTGGGAGATCGGCCGCAGATCGTCGCCGGTCGCGGCGAAGGCGACCGCGCCGACGGAGTGGGTGTGCACGACACAGCGCACGTCGGGGCGTGCCCTCATGATCTCGGTGTGGATCGGGTACTCGATGTGCCGCCGGCCCTCGCCCTCGAGCACCTCGCCGTCGAAGGAGACGAGGAGGACCTTGTCCTCGTCGATCTCGTTGAAGCCGAAGGCGTGTGCCTTCATCCACACGCCACGGCCCTGCTCGTCGCGTAGCGACACGTGGCCCCAGACCATGTCCCCCTGGCCGATGTCGCCGAGCACGTGGCAGGCGCGCGCGACAGCGGCGCGGGGGTCGGTGGGTAGGTCGGCGGCCATCGCGTCGCTCCTCGTTCGTCGGCGGCAGGTGCCGACAGCCAAGCACGGGGCGAAGGTGGGCGCTCCGCCGCTAGGAGCCGTAGAGCCAGCTGACGCGGCTGTGGTCGGCCGGGTCACGCGCCCGCAGCAGCGCGTCGCGGGCGGTCTTGTCGGCCCCGCCGACGTGCCAGAACTCTCCCCAGGCGCGGGCGTTGCGCTGCACACGGGCGGTGCGCGGCGCCCGCTCGGCCTCGTACGCGGCGAGGGCGGCGGCGGGCCCGTCGTGGCGCCCGAGTGCGCCCACGAGGCAGGCGGCGTCCTCGATCGCCTGGCAGGCGCCCTGCGCGAGGTACTGCAGCATGGGGTGGGCGGCGTCGCCGAGGAGGGCGAATCTTCCCTCGGCGAAGCGTCCGATCGGGAGGCGGTCGTGCATCGGCCAGCGCAGCTCGCGCCCGAGCAGCTGGGTCGCCTCGCGGAGGTGGCCGTGCACAGGGGAGAAGGCCGAGTCGAGCTCCTCGGGGGTGCCCCACTCGGCGCTCCCGGCGGCGAAGGCAGGGCTGCGGAAGACCGCCACCTGGTTGTAGAGCTCACCGGCGCGCAGCGGGTACTGCACGAGGTGCAGGCCGGGGCCGATCCAGGCGACCACGTCTCCGAGGTCCGCCCGCCGCTCGATGTGCGCGGTCGGCACCGTCCCCCGGTAGGCGACGAAGCCGGAGGCGATCGGCTCGTCGTCGCTGAAGCGCGAGCGCAGCGTCGAGTGCAGGCCGTCAGCGGCGACGAGCACCCCGCCGGACCAGCGGCGGCCGTCGGCGGCGGTAGCGGCGACCCGCCGGCCGTCGTCCTCGACGTCGACGACCCGCGCCCCCGTCTCGAGGGCGCCGCCCGCCGCGCGGCAGGCCTCGAGGAGCAGGTCGAGGAGGTCGCGGCGGTGCAGCACGACGTAGGGGGCGCCGTAGCGCTCGCGGAAGTCGCCGAGGGGGAGATGGGTGAGCTCGGTGGCGGTGAGCGCGTCGCCGAGCACGAGGCGGCGCGGGAGGACGCCGACCGCCTCCATCGCCGGCAGCAGGCCGAGTCGGTCGAGGATGCGGGTCGCGTTCGGGGCGAGCTGTATGCCCGCGCCGATCTCACCGTAGGAGGCGGCCTGCTCGAGGACGCGCACCGAGCGGCCGGCGTGCAGTGCGGCGAGCGCGGTCGTGAGGCCGCCGATGCCGCCCCCGACGACGAGGAGCTCGCTGTGGTCGTTCATCCGCCGCCGCTCAGAGCCAGCGGGGCAGCTCGGGGGCGGTCGTGAGTGCAGGCGAGTCCGCTGCGGCGCGGCCGGTGACCCAGGCGAGCAGCTCCGCTGCCGGGGCGCGCAGCACGGGGCTCGCTGCGCCGGGGGTGCCGAGGCTCCACGAGCGCTCGCGGTCGGTCGGCTCGAGGAGGGCGGCGGGGCACTCGTCGCGCGCCCCCAGGCTCGCGGTCACGTCGTCGAGCAGCGCGTCGGTCACTGCGTCGGGGATGTCCCCGAAGTCGAAGTCGAGGCGCAGGTCGACGAGGTGGATGAAGCTCTCGCGCGTCCGCATCCAGGGGATCTCCGAGGCGGGAACGGTCCGCCCCTGCGCGGTGCCGACCTCGGCCTGCCAGCCATCGGGGGGGAGGTCGGCGAGGCGCTCGAGGAGGTTGGCGCTGCTCGAGGAGAGGCGCTCGCGCAGCCAGCCCGGCGACTGGGGCACGTCGGCCTCGATCTGGGCGCCGCGAGCCTCGGTCGAGGGGTACATCGGGGTCACCACACCGGTCGCGGCCCAGTTCACGAGGTTGACGAGGGCGTCCGCGTTGCGGGCGAGATGGGCCACGAGGTGCGCCCGGCTCCACCCCGGCAACGCGCTTGGCTCCCCGAGATCGACGGGCTGCAGCGCGCGCTCGAGCAGCTCCCGCTCCCCCTCCCGGCACCATCCCAGTACTGCGAGGAGGTCATGCTCGGTCATCTCGGCTCCCGTCCGGCGCCCGCCTCGTGGCGGGGGACCAGGATCGCATTTCCGGACTGCCCCTGCCGCCTCGCGCGGGTGCCGCGGAAGGCCTGCTCAACCGCCGGCCGCTAGCTCGCGGGGAGCGAGTAATCTCACTCTGCTCCCCATGGCGGGAGCCCACGTCGGAGTGGCGGAATAGGCAGACGCGCTAGCTTGAGGGGCTAGTGAGAGAAATCTCGTGGGGGTTCAAGTCCCCCCTCCGACACCAGCCAAATCTGCTGGTCAGGGCCATGAAAGTCCGGCCGGGCATCCCGAGCGATAGCTCCCTGATAGGGTGGACACAGATTTGGACACGGAATTCGCTCCGTGTCCAAGTGGACACGACGGAGCGTCGGTGCCATGGCCGAGAACGTGGGCAAGCGTGGGAGCGGGTGGTACTACCGCTTTGACCTTCCGACTGGCCCCGATGGGAAGCGCCGGCAACGTCGGGTGAGCGGGTTCCGCACCGAGCGCGACGCGCGCAATGCCCTCGCCGAGGCGACCGTCGCGGTCTCCCAGCAGCGTCTCCGGTATGCGCCGACGGTCACTTTTGAGGATCTCGCTCGGGAATGGCTGTCCGTGATCGGCTCCGACCGCAAGGCGACGACGATCGCCAACTACGAGATGCTGGTGGATGCCTACCTGATCCCGAGGATCGGCTCGCTCCGCCTGGACCGTTTGACGGCCCCGCGCATCCAGCACCTCTACGTCGAGCTCCGCGCCTCGGGCGGTCGGGACGCCCGGCCGCTCTCGGGCACCCACGTCCGCAACATCCATCGCGTGCTCCACAACGTGCTCGCCTACGCCTGCCGGATGGGCTACCTCGCGCTTAACCCCGCGGACGCCGTCGAGCGGCCACGGGATGACACTGCGGAGCGAACCATCTACAGCCCGGAGCAGACCCGGCGATTCCTCGAGGTGGCGAAGGGTGGCCGCCTCGGTGCCCTGTGGTACCTCGCCATCTCCGCGGGGCTGCGGCGCGCGGAGCTCGCCGGGTTGCAGTGGCAAGACGTCGACTTGGAGGCGACGCCTGCCCAACTTTGGGTCCGCGCCTCCCGTTCCCTTGCTGGTAGCCGCGTCGTCGAGTCCGGGCCGAAGACGAAGGCCGGTCGCCGCATGCTCGTGCTCGACGAAAGAGCCGTCGGTGCCCTGACCGATCATCGAGAGCGGATGGAGGCGGAGGCGGACCTCCGGGCTGACGGTCGCCCGGTGGGCTACGTCTTCGTCGACGAGGTCGGGGAGCCGTTCCATCCGGCGCGGCTGACGCGGATGCTCCACGGGCTGCAGCGCAAGGCGGGACTTCCCGAGATCACGCTTCACGACCTTCGCCATACATCGGCGACCATCGCGCTCCTTGCGGGAGTGCACCCCAAAGTCGTGGCGGAGCGACACGGCCATGCCTCGACCCAGATCACCCTCGACCGCTACAGCCATGTGCTCCAGCCAATGCAGGTGGCCGCGGCAGCCTCGATCGGCGAGTTCCTGAATCCGATCCCCTGATCGCCTGCGCCGCTGACGGCGTGACTCCGAGCCGGCGACGCTCTTATCAGTTGTCAAGGCCTGTGGTCGAAGTGCGGGCAGAACAATGAAGAGCCACTCGCTTCCGAGGGCATGCTCTTATCAAGCCACGCGTTCCGAGGTCTGAGAGTCCGGGTCGTGGGTCGGCGACGTCGCTGGAAAGTCAGCCCGTAGGGCGACAGTTATGGGGAGAGCCAGGCCCACGACCGCGGTGCTAGCCGCGAGGCAGGTAGCGATACACCTCGCGGGCGACGTAGCGCTTCAGGATGGCGGATCGCGTCGCGCTTAGAGAGGCCGTCCTTCACTCGGCGTTCGAAGTAGGCGGTGGTGCGCGGGTCGTGCGCGATGCGGACCATGACGATTCGCCAAAGCGCCGAGTTCGCCTGACGGTCGCCGCCGTTGTCGAGGCGGTGGCGACCGCTCGTCTTGCCGGATGAGGCGGGGATCGGCGCCGCGCCGCAGAGACGTGCCCAGGCGGCCTCTGAGCGGAGGCGCTCGGGATTGTCGCCGGCCGCGACGAGGAGTGACGCGGCAGTGTCGGGGCCGATTCCGAAACGCTCGAGGAGCTCCGGTGCGGTCTCTGCGACGAGGTGCTCGATCATCGTCTCGAGTTCGGCGATCTCCTCGTCTAGGGCCTGCACCCGGTGGGCGGGCGAGGTGAGCGAGGTCTTCGTTGCCTTAGTGACGACGTCGACGGAGCGCCCGGGGCGCATCCCCGATGCCTCGCTGACAAGGGCTTTTGCTGTGAGACCATGCAGGCGCTCGCGGAGCTCGTCAGGAGCGGTGATCCCGAGGTGGCGCATCTGGGTGATCGCCTTCACCCGCGCCTGGCGAGCCGACCGCTTGGCGACGAGCAGCACCCGGAGCGCCTCGACAGCGCCGTCCTTGGACTTCGCGAGACCCTTCGCCCGGCCGCCGAGGGCTGCGCGCGCGGCCTCGGTCGCGTCGAGGGGGTCTGACTTTCCCGACCGCCGGCGCTCAGCGCGGTTCGGCCGGTCGACCTCGATCACCTCGACGCCGCGGCTCCGGAGATAGCGCGCGAGGCCGGTGCCATAGGAGCCCGTGCCCTCGACGCCGACCTTTCGGAGCTCGCCGAAGCCTTCGAGCCAGTCGAGGAGCGCCCGGTAACCGGCGGGAGTCACCTCGAACGAGGCGGTGCCGAGCAGGCCTCCGAGCGAGTCGAGTGCTGCTGCAACGTGAGTGTCGAGGTGGGTGTCGACGCCACCGGTGATCGCGGGCGCGGCTTCTACGATGGTCATGGCCATCCCTTCTTCCTTAAGCGGTGAGGGGTGGCACGGCCGTCCCGGTTCGGAGTGACGGGCGGTTCCGACTTGTTCGTTGCAAGCCGGGCCAGTCACCCTTCCTTCGGAACGGGACGTGCCTATCTCTGCTGGCTTCTCCAGCGATCACCGACGCTATTGAGAAGCCGTGCTCCTGCGGGAAGTGCTCACCGCATTGTCATTGTTGTGGGACACCGGCCCGGCTGTCGCGACCACGCTGCACCAGCACCGTCCAGCGGTTGTGCCATCTTGGATTCATGGCCGGCGTGGAGATCCGGTCGAAGGTGAGCTCCGACGACGCGGATTGTGCCGATCTCGCTCGGTTGGTCTACGAGCAT